>JALWRU010000037.1 GCA_026994095.1 Nitrospira sp.
GACGCCTTCCGGCGTTTTCAAGGGGTCGATCTGGCGCTGGCGATGGCCGACGATTCGGGCCTGCCCATCGATGCGCTGGAGGTCGGTCAGCCGATGCAGTTTGTGCTGACCGTGCGGTCGGAGCAGACGCTGGGCTCGTCGTTTGTGTTTTTGCGGGTGATCAATCAGCAGACCGGGGCGTTGGTGGCCTATTTGATCCCCAAACGGTGGCAGACCCTGCGAAAAGACTACGAGCAGCAGGGTAATGTGACACTGGAGGCCGGGGAGAGCCGGGTCATCTGGGATATCCCCGCCTGGGTGGTGGGTGAAGGAGATTACGGCGTCGACGCCTATCTGGGGCCACCGTGCGAAATGGGCGCGCCGGACCTGTCGTCGGGCCGGTTCTGGCGGCAGGCGATGGTTTTTACCACCTACTGCGCCAACCCCTATATGAAGGGGGCCTCCTGCCAGGTTGAGATTCCGGTATCAGACGTGCGTGTGGAGGGACCAGCAACGTGACGGGTGTGGCAAGCAGATATGCAGCAGAGCAGGTGACCTCATGAGCCGCATTTCACGGCTGATCCGACGTGCCACCGGCCTCGCTCCCGCACCACCGGCACCGGTGGATAACGGTCCCATTCCGGCGCAGGCGCTGGACGCCATCATTCAACGGGTGGATGAGTACTCCATGGTGCATGAGTCCGGGGTGCGCTTTGCCGCCGAATCGGTGGTATCGCTCATCAACGACAAGGTGCCCGGCGATGTGGTGGAGTGCGGGGTGTGGCGCGGTGGTAGTGCCTTTGCCATGCTGTTGGGCCAGCGTGAGGTATTCGGGCGAGTGGAGCGTCGTTTGCACTTGCTCGACAGCTTTGAGGGGCTGCCGCCGGTCACCGAGCGTGACGGCGAATTGGCCAAAGAGTGGCAAGAGGGCGGCCAGCCCGACAAGTTTTTTGAGAACTGCGCGGCGGTAGTAGATGAACTGCACGCTACCTTAACGCAGATGGGGTTTGCCGACAGCGACTACGAAGTGGTCAAAGGGTGGTTTGACGACACCGTACCACCGCTGGCCAAACAGCTTGCCGATACCGGAATCTCCATGCTGCGTCTGGACGGTGACTGGTACGACTCGACCATGGTCTGTCTGCGCCATCTGGAGCCGCTGGTGAGCGAAGGCGGCATCATTATTATTGATGATTACTATGCGTGGGATGGCTGCGCCCGCGCGGTGCACGACTACCTGTCGGAACACGACTTGCCCTACCGCATCAAATCGCTCTACAACAATTACGGCGCGTACATGGTGAAGCTAAAAGGCCGCAAGGATTATGAGGACTTTTAGTGCCCACACCGCTTAAATGGACCCCGGAGCTGGTACAGCGTTTTTGGGGCGGCGTGTCCCAATCGCCGCTGGGGGAACTGAGCTTTTCCCGCCACTGTGCCGATTTTGTCATCGATCTGGCGGAGCGGTATCTCGATCGGGAGACCCGCATCCTCGACTTTGGCGCTGGCGATGGTGACTTTTTGCGGGCGGTCATCGGGCGTGGCTACCGGGCCGCCGGATATGAGTTTTCCCAAGGGCGGGCGCTGCAACAGACCGGCGACGAACTGGCCGACAACCCGGCCTTTTTGGGGCTGGTCTACGGGGAAGAGCCTGCCGACCCGTTCGATTGCCTGTTTCTGGTGGAGGTCATCGAGCATGTGCTGGATGACCAGATCGACGAGACATTCAATCGCATCCGCCAGCGTTTGCGACCGGGGGCGCTACTGGTGGTGACCACCCCCAATGATGAAGATTTAGGGGCGAACGGCGCGTACTGTCCTCAGTGCGACAGCCTGTTTCACCGTTGGCAGCATGTGCGCTCGTTCTCCGGCGACAGTTTGACTGAGTTTCTGGGTACACAGGGCTTTACCCGTAAAGCCCTGCACCGGGTCGATTTTTCCGGCAACGGTACCTACATTGAGGCCATGAAAGAGTTGGATGGGTGGGCCTACTGGACCCGGCGACAGCGCAAGCCAGGCAAACGATTCCGTGATCTGCTGATGCGCATGTTGGGCAAGCAGTTGCCGCCAGAGGCCACAGCAGGGGACCGGCTGCTGGAGTTGTTATCCGACCCGGATGGCTACCGCAAGCGGCTCAGGGCCTCGGCAGGTGATCTATGTATCGGCTCGGAAAACCAGTTGGTCTATATCGGCGAATATACCGGCAGGCCCGACTGAGCGACGCCGCCTGGCTTACTCGTGTTCTTTGACCTTGGCTTTACGCAGGGCG
>JALWRU010000038.1 GCA_026994095.1 Nitrospira sp.
CGCTTAACCGTCGCCGGGCGAATCGCCAGTCAACTCCTCCGGGGCGGCATTCAGATGCAGATACGGCACCTGTGCCCACAACTCGGTCCAGGAGTCGGTATTGGCCTTCAATCGTTGGTGAGGGGCCATGTTGAGGCTAATGAGCGTGTTCGAGCGAACCCCCAGCCCATCCCAGTTGCTCACCACCCCGTCACCCTTGCCGGACTTCACCCACAAGTACTTGTAGGCATCAGGAGAATTGCAAGTAGTTCGCATATCTGCGATCCAAACTTCAAGTTTTACATCAAAGTTTTGATCCGGCCCGGTGATGGGCAATATATTGAAACTGCGGGGTACCCGTTTACGAATTTCAGTAAACGCCTCGGTAATCAGGAGCTGCCACTGAGAACGATAGGCCTCATAGCCCGGCTCCCCCTTTTGTGGAAACTGCCCGGTATCCCCGTTGCGATGGGGCCACAAAGCGGCCAACTCTTCGATGTTGACATACACCCCCACCGACGGCGCAGCCACCGCCACCGCCCGGGTA
Source organism: Nitrospira sp. (assembly GCA_026994095.1). Lineage (GTDB taxonomy): Bacteria > Nitrospirota > JACRHL01 > JACRHL01 > JACRHL01 > JALWRU01. Next base: position 527 of record JALWRU010000038.1, read on the forward strand.
GGCAGCCACCAGCTTGCCAGTACCAGCGCAAGCCCGCACAACACCCGACTCATGGCGGTGAACCACAGGTTGTTACTGAGTTTATAGGTCATCCGTACGCCTCCTGCTTTCGCTGACCCGATCGGTCTGCCAGCGAAATCAACGAACCGCAAAGGCTGGCGTGGGTGCAGCAAACGCCGCACCCACGCGAATCCAGATCAGTCTTTGGTCGTGGTGAGCAGGAAGCCCGGATTGAGGCCCTCCAACTGCTCCAGCCCGTTACGCTCCACCGTTTTGGAGATATTTACCACCACCATCTCGTGCTTGAGACGCTGCTCCTTGAAGAGCTGCTTGATCTCGGTGAGGGCATCCAGCGTGGTGGCGTTAACCACCAGTACACCGCCCTGCTTCAAGCGGTCCAGACAGAGTTTTAAGATGGTATGCATATGACCACCGCAGCCACCGATGAAGATACGATCCGGCTCCGGCAGACCGGCGGCGAGGGTCTCAATGTCCCCTTCCATCACGGTTACGTTGGACAGGGCAAACCCCTTGATGTTCTCGTAGATGTTGCGGATCTGCGAGAAGTCCCGCTCCACTGCCAGCACCTCACCTTCATGAGCTACCCGCGCAGCTTCTACTGACAGGGCGCCACAACTGGCCCCCACATCCCACATGCGGCTGTCTTTCTGCAAGCGCAGCTTGGACAGCACGATCACCCGCATCTCGGAGCGCATGATATTCTCAGGGTGGACCGCCAGCATCTCATCCGGCACCCCCAGGCTGGTAACCAGTTCGTATTTGGGGGCCTGGGTCGGCTCCGGCAACTCGCGCAACTTGGCACCACCACGACCGCGACCACCTTTTTCAGAGCGGTCGTCGCGCTGATCCCGGTTGCTACGATTGTCACGGCTATCGCGGTTGTCGTCGTCGCCAGAAGCGCTCTCGTCCACCGACTTGAACAGAATCATGATACTCAAGGGCGAGAAGTTCTTTTTGGCGATCTCCTCCAGTGTGCCCATGACGATGCGCTCACGGGGAGTACCCAGGTCCTGACAGACGTAACACTGGGCCTCTACATCGTGCTTGCACAGCAGCTTGGCTACCGCCCGGGGGCTGCGCCGTTTATCGGTAAAAATACCGACCTTGGCATTCTGCCGTACCACCCGAATCAAGCGATCCACATTGCGACCGGCAGAAGAGGTGATGGCCGCATCGTTCATCGGCTCTTTGATGGCCGCAAACGCAAGCTGCATGGCGCTCACATGGGGAACCACCGTCAGCTCTTCTTTCTTGAAGCGCTCCAGCAGGAATTTGGACAGCCCGTAAAAATTGGGGTCGCCGGATACCAGCACCGCAATACGGGCCACGGCACTTTCATCCTTGGTGCCCGTGGCAGATGCCTCGGTCTCTGCCGGAACCGCAGCCACTTCCGGTGCTGCATCGTCAGCAGCCTCAGTGGAGGACTCCGGCGTCACAACTACCGGATCGGTTGCTTCGGTTGCTGCTGCCGGGGCCTCTGCCTCGACAGCAGGCGCTACAGTTGCCGCTTCAGCGCTCTCGGCAGTTGCCTCAGCACCCGCAGAAGTATCATCAACGGCCACCGCCGCAGTACCTTCCGGCAGGTCGGCCTCCGGCTCGTCCGGCGCTTGTAATTTACCCACTTCGATAGAGAACGACTGGCTCGAATCGCCTGCATCCAGCACCGACTTCGGCCCCGGCTCGCCACCCCCATCAGA
>JALWRU010000039.1 GCA_026994095.1 Nitrospira sp.
GCATCAAGGAGATCATCGTGCTCAGCAACGGCGAGAAGGTGCCGCCGGCCGACATGGAGATGGCCATCGCCATGGACCCGCTGTTCGAGCAGGTGATGATCATCGGCGAGGGACGCCCCTTCCTCTCCGCGCTGGCCGTGCTCAACGCCGAACAGTGGCAGGCCCTGGCCGCCGAGCTGGGGGTGGCGGCTGACGATCCCGCCGTGCTGGCCGAACGGGCGGTGGAGAAGGCGCTGCTCGCGCGTCTGGGCGAACAGATCCGCGACTTCCCCGGCTATGCCCAGGTGCGGCGGCTGATTGCCACCCTCGACCCCTGGACCATCGACGACGGCCTGCTCACGCCGACCATGAAGATGAAGCGGGCGCGCATCCTGGAGCGTTTCGGGGATCGCATCGAGGCCCTGTATCGGGAAGGCCGCCGATGAACCACCTGGCCGGGCTGCCGGAGGGCCGGGTGCCGGTGCTGCGGCTGCCGGCCACACCGCAGGACACCAATGCCGGCGGCGATGTCTTCGGTGGCTGGCTGATGGCGCAGGTGGACATCGCCGGCAGCATCCCCGCCGTGCTGCGGGCCGATGGCCGCGTGGTGACCGCCGCCGTGCGCTCCATGAGCTTCCTCAAGCCGGTGCGGGTCGGTGATCTGGTCAGCCTCTATGCCGAGGTCATCGGGGTCGGGCGCAGCTCGATGCGGGTGGCGGTGGAGGCCTGGGTGCAGCGCCGCCGACCGCGACCGGAGGCCATGCGCGTGGCCGAGGCGGAACTGGTGTATGTGGCCATCGACGACCGGGGCCGGCCACGGCCGGTGCCGAAGGAAGAAACCGGCGGTTGAGGCGTGACCCCTGCTTTCTGTGCTATGTTCACAAAACCACAAGATGCGGGCCGCGGTCCGCACCACAACAAGACGACGGGAGGAATCATGACGCAGAGACTCACGACCCGACTCACGCTGGCCGGGGCCATCGGCCTGGCACTGGCCGGACAGGCCCACGCCGCGGGCTTTGCCCTCATCGAACAGAGCGCCTCCGGCATGGGCAACGCCTTTGCCGGTGCAGCCGCCATCGCCGAGGATGCCTCCACCATCTACTTCAACCCGGCTGGCATGATGAAGCTGCCGGCAGGCAACCAGATCGTGGTGGGCGGGCACATCATTCGTGCAAAGGCAAAGTTTACGGACAACGGGTCCAGCGACTGGACGGCCGCCACGCCGGGCCTGCTGGCAGGTCCGGACGATGATGGCGGCACGGTGGGCTTCGTGCCCAACTTCTACTGGGCCACCCAGCTTGAGCCCGGGATCCGCTTTGGGATCGGCGTCAATGCACCGTTTGGGCTCGAAACGAAGTACGACGAGGACTGGATCGGCCGCTATCATGCCGTACGGTCCGACCTCAAGACGCTGAACATCAATCCCAGCGTGGCGTTCTCCATTACCCCGAAGGTGGACTTCGGCGCCGGCATCAACATCCAGTACATCGAAGCGACCCTGACCAACAAGGTCAATTACACGGCCATCTGTTCTTCCGGGTTAGCAGTTTGCGCCGGGGGGAGCTCGCAACCCGATGGCCTGGGGGAAGTCTCCGGCAACGGGATTTCCTATGGCTGGAATCTGGGGCTCATAATCAACATGAGCGAGGCCACGCGCATCGGCCTGAGCTATCGTTCTTCTATTGAGCATACAGTTGACGGCAGTGTAAAGTTTGGGGCACCGACTAGCATTGGTTCTAATACGACACCTTCTGTCCCACTGTTTGTGGATGGTGATGCCCGTGCCAATGTCACCCTGCCCGAGTCCGTGTCGGCAAGTATTGTCCACAAGCTGAGCGAGCACTGGACTCTGCTGGGGGACTGGAGCTGGACCCGCTGGAGCCGGTTCAAGGAACTCAAGTTCGAGTATCCAGGCGGATTTACTCGAGCCACCACAGTGGATGAAAGCTGGAAGAACAGCAACCGCTTCTCGCTCGCGGCCAACTACCGGGTCAACAGCGCCTGGCTTCTGAGGGTCGGCACGGCCTACGACCAGACGCCGGTCCCTGATGCCCAGCACCGCACCGCCCGCATCCCCGGCAATGATCGCAAGTGGCTGTCACTCGGCTTCAACTGGAAGGCCAGCAAGACCCTGGCCGTGGATGTCGGCTACTCGCATCTGTTCGTGAACAAAACCCCGATAGAGAATGCGGCCTCTTCACCGCCTGGCGCCACCCTCAAGGGCGACTACGACTCGGCGGTGGACATCCTCAGCGCGCAGC
>JALWRU010000040.1 GCA_026994095.1 Nitrospira sp.
CACGCTCAGGAAGACGGCGGCGGACCGGGATGCGGCGTCGGCGCAGCGTTGTGGGACGGCAAGGCCGGGGTATTCCCACAGCTGTTTGCCGTGACCACCAACATGTCGTTTTCCCAGACCATGTCCATGACCTTCGGCACCTCCGGCTGCGCCCGTGACGGCATTGTGCTGGCCCCCCATGAGCGGCAGCAGTTTGCGGCAGCCAACCTGCCCCAGTTGTTGCACGACATGGCCCAGGGCACCGGCGAAACACTACAAAGTCTGGCCGACATGATGGCCATCTCACCCGCCGACCGGGCCCGTTTTTATGAGGTCAGCCGCGCCCGATTGGCAACGCTGGTCACCACCGTTCAAAATGATGCCAGCAAGCTGTTGGCGGCGCTGGATCAGGCCGTTATCGACGCCCGTATCCGACAGGGCCAGCGGGAGGTGCAACCATGAACCGTCGCTCTACGTCACTCCCGGCACTGGTGCTGGCCGGGATGATCTCGTTGCTGACACTGTTGTCGGCCTCGCTCATGACCCCGTCCACCGCCCACGCCGACGCCCGCTCCGCCGGGTGCGGCATGGGCTACATGATTTTTTTAGGGCAGCAGGGCCTGTCGCCACAACTGCTGGCGGCCACCACCAACGCCATCTACTCCAACCAGATGTTCGGCATCTCCAGCGGTACACTGGGCTGCCAGGCCGACGGCATCGTCTTTAACGAGCAGGCCCGCCACTTGTATGTACAGGCCAACCGTCCGCAACTGCTGCACGATATTGCGCAGGGCGAGGGTGAATATCTGGAAGCGCTGGCCGACAGCATGGGCATCGTCCAGAGCGACCGCTCCAGCTTCCGCAGCCACACCCGTGCGCAGTTGGCAATACTGGCCACCAGCCCGGACACCGACCAGTTCCTGACACAGCTGGATGCCAGCCTCAAGGCGCATCCGCTGCTGGCTCGCTACAGCGCCGCAACCGTCGAGGTGCAGTAGCATGCAGCGGTTATGGAACGGCGTTGCCGCAGGCTTGCTCAGCCTTGTGCTGGCAACCAGTGCCTACGCAGTAGAGCCGCCGGACTACGGCGACGGCGGCGGCCCCGGCTGCGGATTGGGCACCTTTCTGTTCAAGGACAAGGAGGGCAAAGCCAATCATGTGATGGCGGCCCTTACCAACAGCGTGGCGCTTATCAATACCTTTGCGGTTACCTCCGGCACGCTGGGGTGCAAAACCGACGGGGTGGTCCAGCGTCAGTACGAGCGGCAGATCTTTGCCGCCAACAACCTGCCCCAGTTGCTGCACGACATGGCCCGCGCCGACGGCGAGTACCTGTCGGTCTTTGCCGAACTGAGCGGAATACCGGCAAATCAGCAGACCGGCTTTTTCCGGTTTGCCCAGAGCCACCTGAGCCACCATCCTGACAGCGCCGACAGCACCGTATTTCTGGCAACATTTGATGACGCCCTGTCCCGCCAGCAGGTGAGGCCGTAAATGGGTTTACTGCGAACCACCACCCGACTGCCCCTGTTTGTACTGCTTGCCGCCAGCCTGTTGATGGTGGCTGCTGCCCCGTCGGCACAGGCCGAAACCCGCAGCGCTGGCTGCGGGGTGGGCTACATTATCTTCAAAGGCCAGCGCGGAGTGGCCCCGCAGATTCTGGCCATGACCAGTAACACCGTCTACAGCAATCAGGCCTTTGCCATCTCCACCGGCACCCTCGGCTGCCACCCGGAGGAGCCGATTGTCTACTCCCAGTCCGAGCGGCTCTATTTTGCCCGCGCTAATCGGGACGGGCTGATCCACGACATGGCCCGCGCACAGGGCGAATATCTGGAGACGCTGGCCGCCGGTATGGGGGTTGTACCTGATCACCGCCCGGCCTTTCGGCAGTTAACCCAGCGCCATCTGCCGCAACTGCTGGTGAGCGGTGATGGGGACGGCCTGCTACGGACGCTGGACCGGCTATTGGCAGACGACCCCACCCTCGCCCGGTACGCCCTGAACGCAGGCTGACCACCCCGGTGTTTACCGGCATCGCCTGCGCCTATTGCCGTCTGTGAATTCAATTCCCCACTGCACCGGAAATCGCACCCGCCGCCCCTTCTGGACAAGCCTGTGGCTGCTGCCGTTATTACTGCTCAGCGGTTGCAGCACGGTACTGTTCTACCCGGAACGGGAGTTGCGCCTGACCCCGGATCTGATCGGGCTGGACTACCGCAGTGTGCAGTTTGAGGGTCAGGACGGCACCGACCTGCACG
>JALWRU010000041.1 GCA_026994095.1 Nitrospira sp.
CTCAATGGGCAGTTCACCCTGCACAAATTCAACCAGTCCCGGCACATGACGATTGCTGCGGGCCACGCTGGGGCGACGCAGGTCGCACTCCATGTACATCACCCGAAAGCCAAAGTCGCGCGCCAGCACCACCGCCAGGTTGATACTGGTGGAGGTCTTGCCCTCCCCTTCCACCGCCGAGGTCACCCCCAGCACACGCCCCGGCGAGTCAGCCAGATAGCGCAGACGGGTGGCCAGCAGTCGGTACGGCTCTACCGACAAGGACGGCGGGTGAACCAGCCAGCGGTCCAGCACCACCGGGCGGTCAGCGCCACTGTCCCCCAGTGTGGGATGAAGTATCAGATCATGTGCCACGGCCCAGCTCCTTCAGGTAGGGGATCTCGGCCAACACCGGAATTCCCAGCCCGGTCGTAATGTCTTGTCCGGAATGAAAACGGGGCCGCAACAGGTCCAGCCCAATGGCCCCACCCGCACCCAGCAATAACCCCAGGACAGTCGAAAACGCCAGGATCATGTTGCGATCCGGGCTGATGGGGGTGGTCGGCAGGTTGGCCGGGTCCAGCACCCGGAACTGCTCACCCTTCTGGCGTCGCTCCAGACTCTCCGCCAAACGGGCATTCATCTCTTTTTGCAGCAACGCCTGATAGTTGGCCTGCATGATGGTGTAGTCACGTTGCAGCTTTTGCAGCTCCTGCTCCACCTCCGGGGCCTGCTCTACCCGCGCCTTGTAAGAGGCGTACTCGGCAGTTAGCTTGGCCTTGCGCTGACGCAGGTTGTCGACCTCCTGAGAGATCTCCACCAGCCGCACGTTCAGATCGGCGATCACCGGAACCTTCTCCAGCTCCTGATTCTTGATCTCACGCACACCCATGCTGTCCATGCGGAAGCGGATCTCGTCGATCTGCGCCTTCACCTGTGCCACCTCCGGGAAGCGGTCGGTGTACTGGGTACGCAGTCGCGCCAGTTTAGCCTCCAGCGCCGCCAACTGACGGGCCAGCGGATCCTGGGCGCGCAGGGCGGTGCGGGCCTCTTCGCTCATCTCGGCCAACTGCCGTTCGGCACCGATGAGCTGCTTCTGTACAAACCCCTTCTGCTCGGATAGCTGATTGAGCGTCTCGTCAATATGCTGCAACTGTAACTGCAAGCGGTCCAGCGCCCGCAGGTTGGCATCCAACTGATCCGGCAGCGCCCCCATGAACCGTTTTTTCAAGGCCTGTACGCCACGCTCACGCTCTTCCAGCTCTTGCCGGGCCTGCTCTAGCTGGGACGATAAAAAGCGGGTGGTGCCCTCGGCGCGGCTCTCGCGCAGTTTGAGGTTTTCGCTGATAAACATCCCCGCCAGGGCGTTGGTCACCCGCATGACCGTTAACGGGTCGTGCCCCCGGTAAGCCACCGAGAAACCCTGTCGACCCACCACGTTGATTTTGACGCTCTTTTTAAAACGTGTGACCAGCGAATTGGCGGAGCGCACTTTTTTAGGGTCAGGAATCAACCCCAGCCCCACACCCCATCCAACCAGCAAGGTGTTATCTGCCAGGTGCAGCCGCTCCAGTACCAGTTCGGCGGTGGTCGGGTCGCGCACCAGATCGTACTCTTCAATCACCTGCCGAATACGGCTGCGGCTGAGGATCTGCTGAGAAATGGTCTTCAGGCGCTCCTGCATGGAGTCGGATACGGTGGCCCGCACATAAGCCTCCGGCACCTTCTGTCGCTCGACCAGAATCATGGTGGTAGAGCGGTACTCATTGGGCAGTATATAGCTGGCCGCAAGGCCGATGCCCACGCACACCACCAGGGTGGCGATCCCCCACCAGCGAGCGCGCCAGACCACGTTGAGCAGATGAACCACCTGCGCCAGTTGGGCGCTGATGGTGGGCGGTTCCGGTGGTGGTGTTGCGGCGTAACGATTCATAGGTCAGAGGGTCCAGGTGAACGAAAAGGAGGCCTGATTGGTAATCCGCTTGGCGGCCGGGGTTGCACTTCCGTCGCGCCACCAGATCTGACTACGCGAGATACTCACGCTGCTAAATAGACTGCCCCCTGAGAATAACACCTGACTGAGCGATGTGATGGCAGTAAGTGAAGCGCGGGTACTCACCCCTTGTAGCTTGAACTTGAGCGGACGGCGTACCGGCAGACCGGGCCCCAGATCGGCGGTGACCCGGTGGGTGCGGCGCAAACCCACGTCCCCCAGTGAACTGGGGCTGATGGAGGAGGAGTAGTCCACACTGGCGGTATAAAAACGGGTCAGGTAGCGGGCGTTGGCACCCACGGTCAAATCCCAGCGCAGTTTGTCGAGCCGATAGGTGGCTCCGCCACGGGTCCCCCAACTGGTACGAAAGCGTTTGCGGTCGTACCCCAGTGACAGGTCATACACCCCGGTTTTGCCGTCGGCTCCGCGCAAAAAACGGCTGTGACCCACATGGGTAGAGACCACCGAACCCAGCCCGTCCCGGCTCCAGGTACCGTTGACCCGCAACTGGGTGGCACTACGAAAATTGGCGTCGGTCAAGCGGTTGTCGGAGACCTGCGCCCGCACGCTGAAATGGTCGGTCACCCCCAGATCGCTGGAGTACTCGAAGCCACCCAGGTTGGCAAACCCGCCCCCGCCCAGATTGAGCAGGTTGTTGGCCTGTGGTGTGGGCAACAGGGCCGCAGCATTGGAGGCAGCAGTCAACTGGCGCTCGGCCCGCGAGGGCGCTCCGATGATGCCAACGGTCGGCAGGTTGGGGGAGTTGGTGCTGCCGATAAAAATGTCGAGTTTACCGCTCGGCACCAGCCGCGCAACGAGACGGTCCAGGTCAAACCCCAGTCGCAGTCGGTGACTGATAAAGTTGAAGTCATTGTTGGACGCAAACTGGTTGGCAGAAATGTCGTAGTTAACATCGGCATGGAAATAGGGATTGTCATAACCGTTCTGCAGCCGCACGGACTCGAACACCAGCAGATCTTCCACCGGTGCCTCGGACAGATTGCGGGTGGCGGTATTCACATAGGTGGTACCGGCGCTGGTCAGCGCCTCGTGCTCCCAGTAGGCCTCGGCCCATGCCGGTAGCAGCAGAAGCGGTGCCAGCAACAGCCAGCCAAGCCGGAATGATCGGATCATTTGAGAACAATGGTATCGCCCGGCCACACCACCAGATTAAAGCGCCGGTGTTTGGGTTTGTCTGACGACAACACCCGGTAGTCCAGATGGAGCACCTTCTCCAGCCCGGTGGCCCGGTCCCGTCGCAGCAAAACAATATCGTTGGAGGAGAACCGGGACGGCCCACCCGCCAGCGCAATGGCCTGTAACAGGGTGGTGAAATTACGCACCTGAATCATGCCCGGTTTGTTCACCTCGCCCAGCAGGTAGATACGGTAGCTGTTGATCTGGCTGATGCTCACATCGACCTGGGGGGTCGATTTATACTGGCGCAGCAGCTTTTCGATCTCGTCACCCAGCTCTTTCGAGCTTTTGCCCGCCGCCTGCACGTCACCGATCAACGGCAGGGTAATCATGCCATCCGGTCGCACGGTGTTGGTCTTCGACAGGTCAGGATCGCCCCACACCCGGACCTCGAGTACATCTTCCGGCCCCACCAGATACTGGGTAAATACGTTGATGTCGGTGTCTTGGTTCACCAACGAATCCACGTAGTCCGCCGTGTCTTTATCGATGCGTTTAAGGCCGATACAGCCTGACAAGACAGTCACTGCCATCGCCATGACCAGCATCCTTGCTGTTGCCGATTTCACTGCAAATCCCCTTTTTTCTTCACCAATAATGACCGGCTTTGCGCATCGATTCTATCGGCACAAAACACCTTGAACGTTAGATTGCGGACCCATGCCTTATCTGGCGCCATTTTACCAGTCCGACGGATTTCAGAATCATAGCATCCTGCCCGCTGTAACACATCACCGATCCCTTGCCGGTACGGCCCGGGCTTTTGTAGAATGGCGCAGCCGAGGTCCGATTCCCTTTACGAGAAACGTGCAACCTGTGGCACAATGGGGGATGGATTTCGCAAGTGGCACACGACCTGAACCGGGCCGCGGCCACTCCCCCCACCCGCCTTGGGCAGGACTTTGACGCCATCGGTCACAACTGCACAGCATGAACCGCCACACCACCTCTTTTCACCCCCCCCGACCGCGCCACATCATCGCCGGGTTGGGCTGCGTATTGTTGAGCCTGTGGCTGGCCGGCTGTGCCACCACACCGGGCGGCGGCAGTGTCAGCCAGATCGACCACAACGCCCAGTTGGTGAACGCTCACCAGGCGATCCAGCAAGGCCGCCCGGAGGCGGCAGTCCCACTGTTGGAGACACTGCTGCAAGACAGCGCCACTCCCGCCAATATACGGCCACAGGCCTGGGCCAATCTGGGGGTTGCGCAGATTCGCCTGAACCACCCGGAGGCAGCGGTCACAGCGCTGGAAAAGGCTGCAAAACTGGCCCCGAAAAATGCCACCATCGCCTTTGATCTGGGGCTGGCCTACCGAAAGGCCGGGCGACTCAACGAGGCATTAAAGAGTTATCAGGCGTCCCTCGGTATCGACCCCAACCAGCCTGCGGTGCTCTATAATATGGGCATCCTGTACGATCTGTATCTACAGCAGCCGAAGGACGCCATCAAGGTATATCAGCGTTATGTGCAACTCGCTGGCCCCCACACCCCGCAGGTGCAGGGCTGGATTGAAGCGCTGGCCAAAAAAAAGCGTAAATGACCAGTTTGAAAAAGACCGATGGCAACTGCTGTCGGACGGGCCGCTAAAGGAGCTTTCCGCCCATGGATTTTTTAATCACGTTCTTTCAATCCGGTGGCGTATTCATGTACGTCATCCTGTTCATCCTGGCGATGGGCACCGCCATCGTGATCGAACGGTGGCTGGTGATTGGCGGGGCTAAAATTGACGGTCCCAAGCTGTGGCAGGAGGTCAGCACCCCCCTGGCGGCGGGCAATACCACCGAGGCGGCGGCGATCTGCGAGCAGGGCAACGCGCCCCTGCACCGGCTGATGCACGCCGGGGTGGACGCCATGTCCCACGCCGAAGACCGGGAAGACCTGGAAAATGCGGTGGAAGAAACCATGATGGAGATCATGCCCCGGCTGGAGGCCCGTCTGCACTACCTGCCGACCCTGGCCAACGTGGCCACCCTCACCGGTCTGCTGGGCACCATCGTCGGCCTGATCAAGGCGTTTACCGCAGTGGCGGTGGCCGATCCGTCGCAGAAGGCGGCGCTGCTGTCGAAAGGCATCTCGCTGGCCATGAACACCACCGCCTTCGGGCTGGTGGCGGCCATCCCGCTGTTGCTGCTCTACTCGGCCCTGCACGCCCGCACCAACGCCCTGATCGACACCCTTGATCAGTACGCCTTCAAGCTCATCAACCTGCTGGCGGCCAAGCACCGCAACAACGGCAAGTAGCCACCTGTGAAGGCCCGCCGCAGAGGACAACGCCGCCGCGCCCATATTGGTGGCGGACAAGAGCTGGATATCACCGCCTTCATGAATTTGATGGTGGTGCTGGTGCCGTTCCTGCTGACCACGGCGGTGTTTAGCGAACTGGCCATGCTGGCCATTGAGATTCCGCCGCCGCCGGACCCCAACGCCAAGGTCGATACGCCGCCTCCGCCGCCGCCCAAAGAAAAACCGTTCCGCCTGAGCGCCCGTCTGGAAGCCGACGGCGTGGTGATTGTGGCCGGTAAAGAGACCCTCCCACTGGTGCCGCGCACCGACGACGGCCTGTACGATGTGGCCGCCCTGCGGCTGGTGCTGGAGAAGATTCAGGCCGACCACCCGGAGCACGATACCATCGACCTGCTATCGCGCCCGGACAGCGCCTACGGTGAGTTGATTCAGGCCATGGATGCAGCCAGCACCCGCACCGACGGCACCCCCTTGTTCCCCGGTGTGCGGCTGGGTGAATTCACCCCCGACGCCAAGCCTGAAGCGGGTACCACTCCATGAGGATGACCCGCCAGCGACAACGCATGGAGCGCCGCGCCCGCGCTACCGGGCCGATCACCAACATCAACATTGTGTCGTTGCTGGATATTTTCACCATCCTGCTGCTGTTTTTGCTGGTGCAGTCCGGCGACCCCACCGAAGACCTGCCGGTGCTGGCCAACCTCAAACTACCCTACTCCGACGCCAAGACCTCCCCCACCCGCACGCTGGTGGTATCGGTGGTGGCGGGGGACATTCAGGTGGAAGGGGTCACGGTAGCGCAGGTGGCCGAGCTATCGGACAGCAACCTGATTGTGCCCCTGGCCAGCGCCTTGAAAGCACGCCTCCAGGATGCCGCAGGACAGGCGGGCAAGGACCAGAAATTCAGCGGGCGGGTGACCGTCATGGCCGACCGGGATGTGCCGTTCTCGGTACTAAAAAAGGTCCTGTTCACCTGCTCCACCAGGCACTTTAGAAAAGTCTCTCTGGTGGTCCAGCGACGGGTGGAAGACGCCGGTTAAACGCTATAAAGCGCGGGTTAATCTGACAATTTCGACGGTGTGGCAAGCAGCAACAGCACCCCACAGATGACCAGCAGAAGCGGTGCGGCAGCCAGTACCGTGGCCTCCAGTTGCCAGGCCCACAGGACCAACCCCAGTGCAGCGCAGACCCCGCATCCCAACAGCAGGCGAACCCTTCGGCGACAGGGTGTGTCCATGCGTTCGGTAGGCACCAGCAGGCGTGTCCACGCACCCAATATCCCCACCAGTCCGGCGACGGTGAGCAGCCCCGTCAGGGCTAACGGCGGGTTGGTATTACGAAAGCCGAGCATGCCCAGGCTCACTCCGTACACCCCTAAAAACAACGCCCCGAAGGTCACCGGAACCAGCACTAGAATGATGACCAAAAAACGGACCACCCGGTCGTTAAACGCCTGCTCCAACGCAGGGATTCCGTGGTTGATGAGGGGCAGTGGATGGGCCATCAATATAACTCCTGAAGGTGGCGCAGACCCAGGCAGGGTGCATGGTATCGCGATCATTCACCACCAACCAAAAAAAGGCACCTGCGTGATCACAGGTGCCTTTTTTATTGCACGCCGGAAGGGCGAGATATGGTTGGTAATCTAGCCCACTTGCAGGAAGCGGGTATCCACACCGTTGTCGGCATCCACCGCAACGGTCACCGGGAACATGCAGCGGGGGCAGCGACCGGCGTAGGACGCCTCGTCACTGGTACGCCCGCCATTGCGCCTGAGATAGATGCGGGCGTAAACGCCGCAGCAACGGAACAGTACCCCCAGAAACGGACGGGACTGGCCGGTTTGAACTCCTGTCATGACCTGTGGCAACCCTTCAGCGATTTGCAACATACTGTCGGCCCTTTTCGGCTACTCGTACACCGCTCATACCCACCATAGACATGAGCGGTAGTTCGACTCGCCGACTCCTTGGCAGGGGAAATTGCAAAGCCGGTTCCAAAACCGGGAAACACCTTCATTTTTTTTGAATACCCGCTTCATTTGGGTGCAAACGCGCACAATTTGTACGGTTTTTCCGGCAATCTGCACAGATCATCAACAGTTGGCAGCGACAGTGTTTGCAGGGAAGTGCCAATCCAATCGGCACAGCGACCGGAATTGGTCAGCCATCGGCGGGCGGGTGCTGAATTTTATGCCCGCACCGTCCGGTCGGAATGGCAGGAGATGGTAGAGCGGGGCACCTGCCAGAGAATCGCGTCAGCCCGGTGACACTGGCAAGGGAGATTTTCTGATTTTTTGGCGGGGCGGGTTGAGGGTTAGTCCGTGTCTGCCCACGGGTCCACCAAGAGTGCCCCGGAAGCGGCGAAGTCTCGGGTATTTCTGGTCATGACATGGAGGCCGTGGCACAGGGCGGTAGCGGCAATGAGGCCGTCTGCCGCCGGAATCTGCACACCCTCTTGCTGCGCCCGAGCGGTGATCTCTCCCCAGATGGCGGCGGTCTGCTGATCGATGGGCAGGATGCGGTCGGCAAACAGTTGCGACAGCCCGTTGAGCCAGCTCTTAATGGCTTGTTTGCGTTTGCTATCGGGCAGCAACGCTACCCCTTTTTCAATCTCGCCCAAGGTAATCACGCTGACGTAGAGTTGATCGTCGTTCAGCACCGTAACCGCTTCAATCACACCCGCATGACCATCGGTGCGGCGCAGTTCAGCCAGCACACAGGTATCGAGCAACACGTTCACAGGGAGACGGACCGCATGGGGGAGCGGTCGCGCTCCAGATCAAGGTCGTCCAGTTCCGGCCCATCCATGAGGTAGTCCTTAAAGCCGGGGCGCTCCCCTGCCAGCCGCAGGTACTCCTCCTCAGCCACCACCACCACCGCCTGACCGCGCCGCTGAATGTGCTGCGGCCCTTCGGTCAACGCCTGAGTGAACAGTTCGCTAAAGCGGTTTTTGGCATCGGCCAGTTTCCATTTCATCGGAGACCCCATTTAATCTAGCTAATCTAGATTTATTCTAACCAAAGACCACCCAACCGGCAAGCAGGCAGGCACGGCCTGCAACGATAAGGGCAGCGAGCTAGGGACGCGGTGGGCAGACGGGCCACCATGCTGCGCGGGGCTGGGGGCGGACCATTCCTAAAAAATCAGAGCGGGCCAACCATCCGGCCTAGCCAATCTAGAAAATCAACCGGCGTAGGCGTTCGATTTTGGTTTGTGGGTGTTCTCGCAGGCGGACGAAATACCGGAGGCGTAGCAGCGCTACGTTGAGGATTTTTGGGAGCCGGAGAGGTTGCCCACAAGCCAAAAGCGGACGCCGGTAAAGACACACGGCGTAGGCGTTCGATTTTGGCAGGCACGGCCTGCTGCGATAAGGGCAACGGACTAGGGACGCGGTGGGCAAACGGGCCACCATGCTGCGCTAAGCTGCGGGCGACCATTCCTAAAAACAAAAAGGCCAGCTTGTTTCCAAGCTGACCCTTCCAGAAAATCAACCGAGGTAGGCGTTCGATTTTGGCAGGCACGGCCTGCAACGATAAGGGCAACAGACTAGTGACGCGGTGGGCAGACGGGCCACCATGCTGCGCTAGGCCGGGGGTGACCACTCTTCAAAGA
>JALWRU010000042.1 GCA_026994095.1 Nitrospira sp.
GCATCGGCCAAGGCGTTGTGATTCACTAGAGAATATCCAGCACCTGCACGGGCGGGCGGCCCAGCGCGGCTTTGTTGCCCTTGACCACCAACGGTCGCTCCATCAAACGCGGGTACTGCACCATGGCCGCAATGATGTCATCGTCGCTCTTGCCCTGATCGTCCAGCCCGGCCTGTTTGTATTCGCTCTCTTTGGTGCGCAACAGCGCCCGTGGAGCGATGCCCAGTTTGCCCAGAACGTCCTTTAAACCGGCGGCGTCCAGCGGCTCGTTGAGGTACTCCACAACAGTCGGATCGACACCCTGATCTTTAAGCAGTTGCAGGGTTTCGCGGCTTTTGGAGCAGCGTGGATTGTGGTAGATGATAACGTCGCTCATGACAGGGATTCTCCTAACAAAACATCAAACAAAGTCAGACCGAGAACGGCCACAATATGGGGATCAAGATCATACTGATGGCAAAGATCAGCAGCAGCAACGGGCCGCCCACCCGCATAAAGTCGGTAAAGCGGTAGTTGCCCGGTCCGTAGACCAGAATACTGGTGGGGTGGCCCACCGGGGTGATAAACGAGGTGGAGGCGGAGATGGCGATGGCCATCACAAAGGGGTAAGGCGACACCCCCAGCGACTCTGCCGCGACGATACCGATGGGGGCCACCAGCACGGCGGCGGCCGCATTGGACATGACCTGGGTCAGTACGGTGGTGCAGAGAAAAAACCCGGCCATGACCACCAGCGGGCCGTGGCTGCCAAGCTGACTTAAAATGTTATCAGCCACCAGTTGAGCGGTGCCGGTGCGCTCCAGCGCCACCGCCAGTGGCAACATTCCGGCGATCAAAAAGACCGCCTTCCAGTCGATGGCCCGGTAGGCTTCATCCATATGGATGCAGCGGGTCAGCACCATCAGCAGCGCCCCCAGCGTCCCGGCCACGGCGATATGCAGCACGCCGAATGCGGCCAGACCGATCGACACCCCCATAATGGCCATGGCCCGCCACGCCCGGTTGGTGCGCATGCCCTCTACGTTAACCTCTTCCAGCACCAGAAAGTGGCGCTCGTCCCGCAAACGGCCCAGCGACTCCAGCGCCCCCTGTACCAGCAGCACGTCACCCGCTTGAATCTGCACCCGGCCGAGCTTTTCGTGCAACATTTCACCGTGGCGGTAGACCCCCAGCGCGGTCACCTGAAAGCGGTTTCTGAAGTCGATCTCTTTGAGGGTTTTGCCGACGATCCACGACTGGGGTGAGATGACCACCTCTTGCAGGCCGATATCGTCTGAGGTGATGCCCAACTCGTCGCCCTGCTGTTCGGCTTTGATGCGCACCCCTTTGGTGTTGCGCAGCTCGACGATTTTATCCACCTGGGCCTCGACCAGCAGGTGGTCGTTTTCGCGCAGGATTTCGTGGGGCAGGGGGGACAGAATGCGAATCTGGCGGCTGGTGGGGGCCTCGCCTGCCCCCTCGTAGGGGGTGCCTTCTGGCACCGGCAGAGTGCGCACGATGCCGAGCACGGCGATATCAAAATCGCGCCCCAGACGGCTGTCTTCCAGGGTGCGGCCTGCCAGTGGTGAATCCTCTTGCACCACCAGTTCGGTGAGGTAGGCGCGCAGGTATTCGCCGATGCCCGCGCCGGAGGTGGTCCGTACCGGCAGCAGCCAGCGACCGACGGTGGCCATAAAGATAATCCCCACAATCAGGATGGGCAGGCCGATGGGCAGGAATTCAAACACCTTCAAACCCGCGTACCCTTTGGCCTCCAGCGCCATACTGACCAGCAGGTTGGGGGGCGTACCGATGAGGGTGATGAGGCCACCCATAAGGGACGCAAACGATAGCGGAATCAACAGTTTGGACGGCGATACGTCGGCCTGTCGTGCCAGCCCCATGATGGCGGGGAACAGGATGGCGGTCGCGCCGATGTTGTTCATGAAGGCGCTCATGATGCCGACGGTGGCCATGATGCCGGCGATGAGGGCGACTTCGTTGTTGCCGGTGACCCGGAAGATGGCTTGGCCCAGTTGGTGGGTGACGCCGGTCTGTGTGAGCGATGCACCGAGCACGTACATGGCGACCACGGTCACCACGGCGGGGTTGGCAAACCCTGCGAAGGCTTCGTCAACGGTGACGAGGCCGGTGAGAACGATGGCGACCAGCACCAGTAGTGCGGTGACATCGACCCGAATCCATTCCGTGGCGAACAGCACCATCGCCGTGGCGAGGATGCCAAACACC
>JALWRU010000043.1 GCA_026994095.1 Nitrospira sp.
CCTCGCACCACTTGACGACGGCCTCACGCCAGGTCCGGTCAGGTTTGTCACCGAGTCTGGCAACCCGCCACAACTCGGCCTTTAGCCGGTCGTGGTATTCCTGGGCCTCTTTGCGGTTCCGAGTCCCAGTGCAGCGGCGTACTCTTTGTCCGTCCGGGGCCGTGAAATCGGTGAACCAGATGTTGTTGATGCGTTTCCTGAGAGCCATTCCAAGTACCTGTTTTTGTTCGTGTCCCGACCATACAGTGATCGGCAGAACATGATCAAATCGTCCTCAATAAACCGCCACTGGCGGCCCAGCTTGAATGCAGGGACCTTGCCCAGCCGCGCCTTGTCACGGAGAGATTTCTGGGGGATGCCCATCATTGCCGCAGCCTCCTTGAGACTGAGGACCCGGGTGGGGGCTTCTGTTATGGGCTGATCCATACGAAATCCCCGGATAGATCAATGTGGTTGCCCTTCTGCAGTTCCTCTTTGACCCGGTTGAAGGCCTTACGGGTGGTATCCGTGCTGCCGGTCAGCCCTTCCCGAAACTTCTGGCGCCACACCTTCTCGTCGATGACCAGAACCCCCTCGGCAACTCCCAGACCTGCAGGCGGTGCAAGCCCCTTTTCTTTCAGGAGGGCCTGCAGCACCGCCAGGGCATTTGCCGCGTGGGAATCGTCCGTCAGTTCGGATTTGATGAAATCCTTCACCACCTCTCGCCACTCCGTGGCCACACAGGAGGTGACCGGATCGCCATCCTGATCCATCCCCAGCGTGACCGGTGTAAGCTGGAACTCGGCACTTGCACCACCCATCAGGTCCCTTTGTTTGGTCACCTTGATGCGGCTGGCCCCTTTCTCGGTTTTGGTGACCAGGATCTCCGTATCGGTGGCGGCACGCAGCGCCGAGCTTCCACGGCCACCCTTGGAGGTGTCTTTTCCCAGGTGGTGGATGTGCATGATGTGGGCGCCGGTGGCAGTACGGATAGCGTCGCTGGTACGGATATAGGCCCCCATGTCCTCGGCCGAGTTCTCGTTCCCGCCGGCCATGGCGCGGGCCAGAGTGTCGACCACCACCAACCCCAGTGGCAGCCCCACCTGCTCTTCGAACCGTTTGAGAATCTCGATCAGATCTTCCTGCTCAGTGACCGAATCCCTCAAATTCACCGGAGCAGCCAGATACCCGAACGGCAACGCCGCCACATCCTGGTCCCCAAGCTTGTGGTGGCGCTTGTAGGCGTGGAGCCGCATCACGATACCGGTAGTGCCTTCGGCTGCCAGATACGCCACCGCTCGTTTCTCCGTACGCTTGCCGAACCAGGACTTGCCGCGGGCGATGGCCAGCAACAGGTCCAGGGCCACGAAGGTCTTGCCCACGTTGCTCTGGCCCACCAGCACCGACATCTGCCCGGGCTGCAGCCATTCCTTGACCAGGTAGGTCTGGTCCAGCGTGGGCTCACCGGTGGGGAACGGCCGTAGCGACTTCAACCGACGCGGCTCAGATGCAGTACATTCCGGGGCACCAAAGTCCGCCTGGGCAGTGGCCACCCCGGGCCGCTCCCTGGCATACCGGTAGGCGTTTCTCACCTTGGCTGCCAGTTCTTCCGGTGACCATTGTGGTGAACACCGCTCATTCCAGTGATCAAGCATCAACTCCAGGCAGCGAGGCTCACTGACAGACAGATCCCGAACACCGCAGGCCACCCGAAAGGTCAGGGCGTCGCCTCCTGCACCCTCGAGCGCGGGATCGGTTGTGTTGAGGTATTCAATTGCCCGGGTGATATTCGGTGCCTGATCCTCGTCGACAAGGGGCACCTGCGCTTTCGGGTCACGGGACCTGGCCGGGCCGCACCGGGTGACCAGGGATGGGGCAGCTTGTGCGACCGGGCCATCCGAGCGGGCCCATTGATATTCGCCTTGATCTGTCGTGCTACCGGGCCCAACGATGTAGCCACCGGCGCTGCGGATATCGAGCCCCGGTCCCAGCACACTCACCCCGGAACCGACGGCATCATTCACCTGGTAGATGAGGTGGCTGCCGCCGGAGGGCGTGGTCTGGGAAAGGGTGGTATCGAAGCGACAGCCGTCCTCGGTCAGGTCCAGGAGGGTGTGGTTGCCGTTG
Source organism: Nitrospira sp. (assembly GCA_026994095.1). Taxonomy (GTDB): domain Bacteria; phylum Nitrospirota; class JACRHL01; order JACRHL01; family JACRHL01; genus JALWRU01. The sequence continues at coordinate 2,107 of JALWRU010000043.1, forward strand.
TGGCCGTTCTTGTTATCGATATCGATGACCAGCAGGGCCTGACCGTCGGCGCCAAACTTGCCGGTGTAGATGCCAATGTTGGCGTGGGAACGACGTTCCCACAGCGCCCGAATCG
>JALWRU010000044.1 GCA_026994095.1 Nitrospira sp.
CTGGGGTTTGCTCAGGTGGGTGTGCGCAGGCGTTATTATCAGGGGCCGCCAGATGATGCGCTGGTGCTGTCCCTGGCCCTGACCGACTGATCTGTCAGCGGGTTTCCATCATGGGGATTTGAGCCGCCTGAAAGCAGGTGAACGGCAGCGTCATTATCAGCACCGTTATCGGCGCTTGCAAGGGGTCGAAACCGTTGCCCTTAAAGCGCCTAAAGTGGTATTGTAGAATCGCTTTCAGGTGCTGAATGCGCCTCGTTTTGTCACCACCCAGCAGATAAAAGACCGACCCCATGGAAGAACCGGGATTTACCGTCCGTGACCGCCGTATTCAGTTTGACGAGTCGGGCGACGGCGAGAGTGCGCCGACTCCTCCGCCTGCCAGCACCCAGCAACCGGCTGCCGATTCAACCCCGGAGCCGACTGCTGCACCGACTGCCGACGCGGTCGACACGCCGCCACAGGGTGCGGCCGAGCCTGCTCCAGAGCGGCCCGCCGCCCCGAATACTGACACCGATCCGATGGGGTCTGACGGCGGTCCGGCCATCGACTATTCGTCGTTTGTATTCTCGCTGGCCCACGCCGCCCTGATTCATCTGGGGCTGGAGCCTGGTCCGGACGGTCAGCCGGTACCGGTCAACGCCACCGCCGCCCGTCAGAACATCGACGTGCTGGCCATGGTGCAAGACAAGACCAAGGGCAACCTGTCGGCAGAAGAGGCGGAATTGACTGAAAAACTGCTGTACACCCTGCGCATGAGTTTTGTAGAGGTGTCTCGCGGCGGGCAGGACGGATAACCGCCGGTGCGTATTCGCCTCCTGATTGGAGGCCTGATCCTGCTCACACTGGTGCTCGGTGTGCAGCTCTTTTTACAGCAGGGTGGCCTGTCCAACAGCGCCCGAAAACTGGTGGTCGAGCGCGCCAGTGAGGCGCTTGGCGGGCCGGTGGATGTGGGCCGCACGCGGCTGTCGCTGTTCCCCCCGCGCATCGAACTGCAACGGCTGTTGCTACCGCCGGTCTCACCGCTGTTTGAGGGTGGCACGGTCGAACAGGTGCAGATACGGCTGTCGTTGGGGTCGCTACTCACCGGTGGGCTGCGTTCGCTGGATATCCGCCTGAACCGGCCCAATCTGCAACTCAATCTGGCCACCGGAACCGAGGGCCAGGGGCAGGGCTCGCCACCGGCAACGCCTACCATCGCGCTGTCACAGTTGGCGGCCCTGTGGGGCACCCACCTGTTGTCAGTAGAGCAGGGTCGTGTGCAGTTGCGGCAGGGGGAGCGGCTGATCCAGGTGGAGGGGCTGTCCCTGACGGCTTCGCCGGACGTGACCCTGCGCCATCTGAATCTGCACCTGTCCACCGAACGGGTGCAGGTCAACGGTCAGGCGGTGGTAGACGATGCCGTCGTTTCGGTGGTACTGACACCGGACCGGGTGCGGATCCGAAAGGCCGAGATGAACGGTCCAGTGGGGCTGCTGGAGCTGACCGGCGAGATACGACAGGAGGCGGCACCGGAACCGCGACGGCTGCTGGCCGGGTTGACCAGTCAGGCCCCGGATGGTCCATCGGGTCGGCCCGGATCGCCCCCTCCCGATGGTCTGCTGGCAGGTAAACTGCCCTGGTCCCAGCCCACTTCCGACACCCCGCCCCAGTTGATTCTGGGTATCCGCACCCGGTTTGAGGGGCCTGCCAGCGGGGCCATGACGCTGGCCCAAAGGTTGGGGGTAGAGGGGCCGCAGGTGGTGGGGCAGGTGACCGCCGATGGCCGTCTGTACGGCCCTGCTGACGCCCCCCACTGGGATGGTGAGATCAACGGCGAAGGGCTGGGGATGGCCAGCATGGTGCAGCGTTTTCCCACGGCGCAGATGCAGTTGCGGGTCGACCGCACACGGGTGGAACTGGTACACGCCAAGGTGGGGGCAGGGGGGGGCGAGGTGCGGGCCTCCGGCTATCTGACACTGGTTGGCACAGCCGATTATGATGTGCGCATTTATGCCGATCAGGTGGCGCTGGGCTGGCTGCTGAACGACCCGACTGAATACGGCTGGGTGGCCGGGGAGGGTCGTCTGCACGGGTCGATCCGGGACGATCCGGTCGGCAGTTTCCGCTGGAACTACCACAACCAGACCCCGCTTGCGGACCACCCGGAGACCTATCGACAGCCGATCTGGAAGCGCTTTGCCGCCCAGTTTCGCGAGGCCAACGGCTCGCTGGTACTCA
>JALWRU010000045.1 GCA_026994095.1 Nitrospira sp.
GTGCTTAAATGCGCCCGCGCCGGGGTGACGGTCATCGTCTCCCGCAATGCCCCCACGTCATTTTCTGTGACCCTGGCTGAACTGCTGCATGTGACCCTGATCGGGTTTGTGCGGGGGGATCGTATGAACCTGTACACCTGCCCGGAGCGCATCACCTCCGATTGAGTTCAGCTATCCGGCGAGGCCCTGCGCTGGTAGTGGGACGGGATTGACAGGGCGGCCAGCAGCTCACTCATCCGTACCGCTTGTGCGTGGCTCAAGCGAGCAAATGCCTGGTGGCCGTTACCGGGGTAGACGTTGATGTTCGTCCCCGACGTCAGGTACTCCAGCAGCCACGGCTGACCACGGTCAGCCAGCTCTGCCCCCAAAGGTGGTGCCAGATTGCCCCCCTGTCCGGCGATGGCATGGCAAGCCAGACAGCCCTGTTCGCCCAGCAGATTCCGCCCGTTGGAAGCGCCAGCAATGGAGGGCGAATTGCCAGCGTCCCCCTGCATCCACATGGTAATCGCGCCAGCCATCAACAGCAGAACGATGCCAGCAATCAGGGCGAGACGTAAGGTCATAGGTGGGTTCCGGTCACAGGAGCGGTGTGGAGTCGACAGGGGTGCATTGTACGGGGTTTGCAGCCGGATCGGGCGGGATTCCGCCACGGGGAGTCAGCAAAAATGCAAGCGAAACCGCAGGGTAGATCAGATGCCAAATCGTATTTGCCTTCATACCCTTCACCTATACACCGATACAGGGTACAGGGGAGTGTATACCTGGTATTGACCCGTGGGCATTAGCGAGTGGGAGCCGCTATGCCCTGGATGAACGCAACGAAGGCCCTGGTACGCCAGGGGTGGATGCATGGCAAAACGAGTGGTTCGCGCCAATTTTTCTCCATTGTGGGCGATGGGGACGGTGATCTCAACCATCTGGTTGCTGGAGCCGGTCTTCAACCAGATGCACAGTAGCGGCTGGAACCTGACCGGCAAAACACTGGTCACCAGCGCTGAGGATATGTGGGTGCGTGGCGCACTGGTGTTGTTATTCATCATGTTGGGCGTGTATGAACAGTTTATGCTGTCGCGCCTGTCTGCCAGCGAGTCTCGCTACCATGAGCTGGTCGAAAATATCCCCGATGTGACCTGGAGCGCCTCTACCGATGGCTCCCGCACTTACCTGGCTCCCAACGTCGAAAAAATGTTGGGAGATGTACCCAAAGTGTTTCAGGATGGGGGGGTAGACCTGTGGTGGAGTCGGGTCCATCCGGACGACGTTACCGACGCCAAACGGTCCCTTGCCAATCTGTTTTCCACCGGTACCGCCTACGATGTGGAATACCGCATGCGAACGGCCAATGGTGAATGGCTGTGGTTGCACGACCGCGCCATGACTACCTACACGGATAAAGGTGAAACCCGCGCAGACGGCGTGCTATCAGATGTTACCGACCGGCGTCGGGCGCAGGAATCGTTGCACTACGCCAGCTATTTTGACCCGGACACCGGGCTTCCCAACCAACTTCTGCTACGGGATCGCCTGCATCAGGCGCTGGCCCAATCCCGCAGGGGTAACCAGATGGTTGCAGTGATGAGCATCGGGCTGCACGGCTATCGAGAGATTGAAGATACCTTGGGGCTGGAAGTGGCCATTCCGCTGATCAAGGACATCGTCGAGCGGGTACGCACCAGCCTGCGTGAGGAAGATACTATCGCCCGTTGGCGCGGGGATGTGCTGATGGTGGTGCTGCCGGACATCAAGCGCCCCAAGAGCGCGGTAACGGTCACTCAAAAAATTCTTGAGGCGCTGGATACGGTGCTGGAAACCGGCGGTGCCCAGCTATCTATTGGTGGTGATGTGGGCCTGGCCTTCTACCCCAATGACGCGCAGGACGTGGAGGGGTTGTTAAAAGCCTCTGCCACCGCCATGGAACGGGCCCGCTTGCAGGGCCGCAATAATTATCAGCTGTTTACCCCCGACATGCACATGAAGGCAGTCCAGCGGCTGCGCCTGGAGGGTGCCCTGCGCAAGGCGTTGGAGCGGGACGAATTCCGCATGTATTACCAGCCCAAGGCCGACCCGGTCACCGGGCATCTGGTGGGTACCGAAGCACTCATCCGTTGGGAGTCACCGGAGATGGGGCTGGTCAGCCCGATCGAGTTTATCCCGCTGGCGGAGGAGTCGGGTTTGATTGTCCCGATCGGTACCTGGGTGCTGAACGAGTC
>JALWRU010000046.1 GCA_026994095.1 Nitrospira sp.
GATCCTGATCACCCAGGACATCCACCGGGGGGACGTGGTGATCGTCTTCGATCCCAAAGGGGATGCCGGCCTGCTGCGCCGGGTCTACGCCGAGGCCAGGCGGGCCGGGCGGGCCCGGGATTTCTACCTGTTCCATCTCGGGTACCCGCAAGTCTCTGCCCGTTACAACGCCATCGGCAACTTCTCCCGCATCACCGAGGTGGCCACCCGCATCGCCAACCAGCTCCCCAGCGAAGGCAACTCGGCCGCCTTCAAGGAGTTCGCCTGGCGTTTCGTCAACATCATCGCCCGGGCTCTGGTGGCCCTGGAGCGGCGGCCGGACTACCAGCAGGTGCGCCGCTACATCAACGATATCGAGCCCCTGTTCGTGGAGTACGCCCGGGCCCATCTGGAACGGCATGGTCCGGAGGACTGGAAAGCCCAGGTCGAGGAGCTGGCCGGCACCATCAAGGAACGCAACCTCACTCCCGCCCTGCGGGGTCGCAACACCGAGGCCATCGCCCTGATGCGCCACCTGCAGGCCCAGGATCTCTACGACCCGGTGCTCGATGGTCTGATTTCGGCCTTCAAGTACGACAAGACCTATTTCGACAAGATCGTCAGCTCCGTCGGACCCCTGATGGAGAAGCTCACCACCGGCAACATCGCCGAACTCATCTCCCCGGACTACCTGGACGGGGATGATACCCGACCCATCTTCGAGTGGATGGAGGTGATCCGCCGCAAGGGGATCGTCTACGTGGGGCTGGATGCCCTGACCGACACCACGGTGGCCAGTGCCGTTGGAAACTCCATGTTCGCCGACCTGGTCTCCGTGGCCGGTCACATCTACAAGCATGGGGTACCCGGTGAACCGGACAACCAGCTGCCCACCATCTCCCTGCATGCCGACGAGTTCAACGAGCTGATCGGGGACGAGTTCATCCCCCTGCTCAACAAGGCGGGTGGTGCCGGGTTCCAGGTCACCGCCTACACCCAGACTTGGTCGGATGTGGAAGCAAGAATCGGCAACCGGGCCAAGGCGGGGCAGGTGGCCGGCAACTTCAATACCCTGATCATGCTGCGGGTCAAGGAGCTGGCCACGGCAGAGATGCTCACCGAGCAGCTGCCCAGGGTGGAGGTGTTCACCCTGATGAGCGTCTCCGGGGTGGACGACTCCTCAGACCCCGGCTCCGGGGTCGATTTCAAATCAAGAAACGAGGACCGGATCAGCGTCTCCGAGGTGCCCCTGCTCACGCCGGCCGAGCTGATCACCCTGCCCAAGGGCCAGGCCTTTGCCCTGCTCGAGGGCGGGCAACTCTGGAAGCTGCGCATGCCGCTGCCGGTGGAAGACACGGATATGCCGGAGACCCTGACCGAGATCGCCGACGAGATGGAGCGCACCTACATCACCAACGACCAGTGGTACCGGGTGCAGGAGCCCTGGTGGGCGGGGATGGCCGAACCACCTGTATCCACCGAACAGGAAACCAGCGATGGCTGAGGCCCCTGCCGATCCCCGAAGGGCCGCCGTCCAGCAGGGGCTCATCGCCAGGAGCCTGACCGCCACCGCCAAGGTGATCCAGTGGCTGCTCCTCTCCCTGCTGTTCTCGATCCTCATCGAGTGGGTCGGGATGGTGATCTGGTGGCCGGAGGAAGGGATGAACCACAGCCGGGCCATGTTGGCCACCGAGGTGAGCTACCTGGAGTCGGACTTCAGGCGCAGCGTGGTGACCTCCGACCCCGCACGGTTCGCCAGGGAGATCGCCGATAAGGGCTACCACTACCTGTTCGAGATGACGGGGTTCGTGGATCTCATCCAGTGGGTCTCCCCCCCGCCCAGGCCAGACGAAAGAGGCATCCGCCCGACCCTGCACCGGATCTACCGGCCCATCGCCGACTTCGTGCTGGCGGCCATGCAGGTGACCCAGCTCTTCTCGGTGCGCCTGGCGGTCCTCACCCTGGCGATGCCCGTGTTTCTGCTGTTCAGCCTGGTGGCCCTTGTCGATGGGCTGGTGCAGCGGGATCTCCGGCGCTGGGGCGGGGGCCGGGAGAGTTCGTTCGTCTACCACTACGCCAAGAAGGCGACCCTGCCGCTGGTGGTGATCACCTGGGTGGTCTACCTGGCCCTGCCGTTCAGCCTGCACCCGACCTTTGTGGTGTTGCCGTTTGCGGTGCTGTTCGCGCTGAGTGTGGCGGTGACGGCGGGGACGTTCAAGAAGTATCTTT
>JALWRU010000047.1 GCA_026994095.1 Nitrospira sp.
GCCCACAAGGGCTCCGGGGTAGGCCCGTCGGTAGTGGAAGTGACCGAAGACAAGACCGTGGCCGTGTGTGGTTGTGGAAAAACCCAGTCGGCACCGTTCTGCGACGGCGCGCACAGCCGTTAGGCACCTGTGCCCGTGCCGGTCAACGATCGCTTGATCGGCGCGGGTTGCCAGTAACCACAAGGGCTATCGGCTGTTTACGGTCGGTAGCCCTTGTGGTTTCGCGCCGTTTTCTCTTGTCAAAAAACGGATCTTTGGGTAGCGTTGAACTCACAACAAAACTACCTGAGGGGGTTCTGTCATCGATCGACCCGCGAAACCGATCCAAGCAAGTACTGGCGCCATGCCGGAGCTTCAGGCAGCCCATGCTGCCACCACACCTGAGCCGCTGGCCAGTCAGGACCTGGAGGTGCTCAATACGATGCACCGCATTGCCGACGGGGCCGACCTCAACCTGAGCGATCGGCTGTCGGCGGTGGTCAAGGTGGTGGCCTACCATTTACATAGCGATGCCTGCTCGATCTACCTGGCGGAAGACTGGCTGTCTGCCACCAGCGACGGGCAGTCGCCCGGCTCCGGTCGATTTTTGTTGGCCGCGACCCACGGCCTGAACCCGGAGGCGGTGGGCCGGGTCCATCTACAGGCTGGTGAGGGCGTGACCGGTTGGGTGGGGCGCGAGTGCGCCGCCCTGTCGGTCAGCGATACCCGTAAGGACGACCGTTTCAAGGCGGTTCAGGAGATGGACGACCAGTCCTACCGGGCCATTCTGGCGGCCCCCATCCGGCTGGATCAGCAGTTGGTGGGGGTGATCAATGTGCAGTCCCGTCAGCGTGTGATCCACCCGCCCACACAGGTGCGCCTGCTGGAGACCATCGGTATGCATCTGGGCGGTATCATCCGCAGCGCCCACCAGCACGAAGAGGCCCGTCGCCAACTCAAGCACCTGCGGCTGATCAACGGCATCGGTCAGGCGCTGGTATCGACCCTGCATCTGGACCCGTTGTTGCGCATGGTGATGGACAAGAGCTGCGAGATTACCGACACCCGTGGTGGCGTGCTGCGGCTGTGGGACGACGAGACCCAGCAACTGGTCATTCAAACCACCGTGGGGGAGCCGTTACCAGACAGTGAACTGGTCCCGCGCTTTCTAGGGGAAGGGCTGTCGGGCATCACCGCGCTCAAGCAGGAGTGCTGCCGCATCAACCCCAATGACGATACCGACACCCGATTGCCTGACGGCGTTCGCCACGGCTATCTGTGTGTGCCGGTGGTCTTTCAGGGGCGTGCCATTGGCACCATCTCGGTATTTGACCGGCAGGACTGCCACGGTCGCCCAGTGGACCTGACGGCAGAAGATCAATCCCTGTTACAGGCTTTGGCCAATCAGGTGGCGGTCGCCATCACCAACGCCCAGGTCTGTGATCAGCTTGAAAATCAGGTGTCGGCCTTGAGCCATACCCGTGAGCATGAGGTGCAGCGGGATACGCTGCTGGCGGTATCACGCATGGCGTCAGCCATGATCCGCCACGTGCGAGAGCCATTGGCCCCGGTACGGGCGCTGGTGGGGCGCTTGAAAGAGGGCGGCCTGCCACAGGAGCGGGTGACTGAATATCTGGATGTGATCCAGCAGGAGACCGACCGGCTGGAAGGTTTTTTGGCCGCAGTTTCACAGATGGAAGAGAGCGCTGCCGCCTGTCTGGTGGAGTGTGACGTAGACCCCTGGGTGCAAGGTGTGGTGGCCGGTATCGCAGGCCGCACGGAGGCGCGTGGAATCACTGTCGAAGTCTCTGCCAATACCGGTATGCGCACCTATCTGGACCCTGAACAGGCCACGTTGGCGGTGCAGGCCATGCTCAACAATGCCATTGAAGCGCTGCCGAACGGCGGCCAGATCAAGGTGCGGGTCGAGGCCTGCGCCCACCCGGTGTGCGGTACCCCGCTGGACGGCATTCGCATTGCGGTGCAGGATTCTGGTGAGGGCCTCAATGAAGCCTCCATGAGCGAGCTGTTTGCGCCGTTCTTTTCGACCAAACCGGGCGGGCGAGGGCTGGGGCTGACCCTGGCCTACCGTATTGCCCGTGCCCACGGCGGCGTACTGCTGGGAAACAATCCGCCGGAGGGTGGAGCCGAGTTCAGTCTGTTTTTCCCACTGACTTCGCCAGACATTGCGCTTCGCTGACCCACTCCCGGATCACCGC
>JALWRU010000048.1 GCA_026994095.1 Nitrospira sp.
GTATCCCGTTGGGCGACCAGATACGCCAACATCACAAACGGCCAGGTGTTCTCCACCAGATCGATCAGATTGACCAGATTGCGTACATGGCTCTTTAACGGCATCCAGTTAAAACTGTGCAAGGTGTCGCTACCGCCCGGTCGTAACGCCTCCAGCAACAGCGCCGACAAGATCAGGCCGACCGCCAGGCGACACCGGTCGGTGGTGGTCATCCACCCCAATCGAGCAACGGCTGCAATACCCAACATCCCGCCCAACATCATCTCCAGTGATAACTGCCGGTGGGCGATGGGCACCTTGGACAACATTACGCCACCAATCAATAGCAGCAATACCCCGCCCCACCGCTTGCCCGGTCGCACCAGACTGGAGACCAACAGCCATAAGGCTGCCAGCGACAGGGCATAATTTGCCAGCCGCAGCCAGTGCAAACTGGCCCCGTCCCGCAATACCGCAGTGATGGGGCGAAAACCCTCCTTGAGCTGCCCCCAATCCAGCGACGGTACCAACGGTGTGGTCTGCGACAATACCCACAGGCCCAGCACCACCAACCCCACATCCCCCAACGGACCGGGCCGTACCCACGAATCCCTGAGCGCTCGTAAGTAAGCGGCCCAGCCGTGCTCGGCAGTATGGGTCTTGTGGATCATCAGACCGAACAGCGCACCAATGAACGCCCCCAACCCGTTGGTGAACAGATCCCGCACCGATGGGGTACGCAGGGGCAGCCAGGACTGTACCCACTCAATTAACAGGCTCAAGGCCAGCCCGGTCAGCAGCGCTCCCAACAGACCAGCACGTCGCCCCACCCTCTGTAGGGAAAATACCCACAACAGACCAAACGGGATGTAGATCAATACGTTGAGAATCACGTCTGTGCGCGACAGACGTTGGGTGGTGGAGTAGTGGAATAATTCCAGCAACCCCGCTTCTGGCGGACGCCAGCCAGTCAGCGGAAACCAGGAGCCGTACAGCAGCAAACCTACGTAGCCCAGCAGCATCCAGCGGGCGGCGCGCAGGTTGGCCGAGCGATGGGTGATCTTTTGCACCGGTTAGCCTGCAGTATCTGGCGACAGACGGGTCAACTTCAAACTCCCCTCCAAAGTGGCCCCAATTAAAGCAGAGTGGCTCGGTGGTGTCGCCAAACCGGCCAAAATTTTTGTGCAGAGCGACGCGGCTGGACGCTTGTCATCGGTCCACCTATCATGGTGCGTTACCGCTTGCTGTTGTTTGGGTCAAAAAAGGGTCTGTATGTCGTTAAAACCGCTGTTGGTACGGGCTGCCCGTACTGTGCTGGCCAATGTGCTGCCCGCCACCACCCGTCACGACGGCTGGCTGCTACCGGGCAAACAGCTACGCCTGTGCGGCCCGGAGTTCTGGGACGAGGCCCTGTTTCTCTCCTCTGGCCGGACCGAAGCGGCCCGTCTGGTACAACATTTTGAGTTGGGCTGCCACACCCGTCTGCTGGATGTGGGCTGCGGCGTCGGGCGGCTGGCCATCGGTTTGATGGCCGAGGTGGGCGAACTGGAGGCCTACTGTGGGGTCGATGTGAGCCAGCGCTCGGTGAACTGGTGCAGTCGCCACCTGACCCCGGCCCACCCCGGCTTCAGGTTTGTGCATGTGGACGTTAAAAACGAGCGCTACAACCCGGCAGGTGCAGCCCTGCACGAGCGATTTCGTTTTCCGTTTGAGGATGGCAGCTTCGATCTGATCAACCTGTTTTCGGTCTTTTCTCACATGGTGACCGAGGATGTGGCCAGCTATTTGACCGAGTTTCACCGCCTGTTATCCCCCGACGGCGGCATCTTCCTGACGGCGTTTATTGAAGACGACGTGCCTGACATGGAGGAGAACCCGCCCGGCTATCGAGATACGGAGTGGTCCGGCGCACTGCACTGTGTGCGCTTTAATCGGGCCTTCTTTTACGAGCTGCTGGCGCGCCACGGTTTTGAGGTGATCAGCGAAGAGAACGTCGGCCAGACCGGCCTCTACCTGCGCCGGGTGGAACTGCCACACCCCACTGAAACGGGCGGGCAGTAAGCCGTGTATGGCATGGGATATAATCAGTACGGGCCGCCGGAGGTGATCCAGCGGCAACGGTTGACCGACCCGGAACAGGGGCCGGACGAACTGCTGGTACGGGTGATCGCTACCAGCATCAACCCGCTGGAGTGGAAGCTGCGCAGCCGTC
>JALWRU010000049.1 GCA_026994095.1 Nitrospira sp.
AGGATGAGGGGGGTCGTCATACGCCGTTCTTCAACGGCTACCGGCCGCAGTTTTACTTCCGTACCACGGATGTGACCGGCGTGGCGCAGTTGGCCGAGGGTGTGGAGATGGTGATGCCGGGAGACAATATCTCGTTGTCGGTCGAGCTGATCACCCCCATCGCCATGGAAGAAGGTCTGCGTTTCGCCATCCGTGAGGGCGGTCGTACCGTTGGCGCGGGTGTCATTACCGAGATCGTGGAGTAACAACATGATCACCGCCAGTCAAAAGATTCGTATCCGCTTGAAGGCCTACGATCATCGTCTTCTGGATCAGTCCATGGAAGAGATCGTCGAGACGGTTGGCCGCACTGGTGCGGTGGTGGTCGGTCCGATTCCGTTGCCGACCCGGATCAACAAATTCACCGTGAACCGTTCTGTGCACGTGGACAAAAAGTCCCGTGAGCAGTTTGAGATTCGTACCCACAAACGGTTGATCGATATCCTGCAGCCCAATCCGGAAACGATTGATGCACTGATGAAGATCAACCTGTCGGCGGGTGTGGATGTGGAGATTAAGATTTAGTCATGAGCGGTTTGATTGGATCCAAACTGGGCATGACCCAGGTATATGATGACGAAGGGCGTGTGGTTCCGGTCACGATCATCGAGGCGGGCCCCTGTGTGGTCACCCAGAAAAAGATGACCGATCGGGACGGCTACGAGGCCGTGCAGTTGGGCTACCGGGAAGCCAAGGAGAAGCACACCACCAAGGCGCGTGCAGGTCACTTGAAAGCCTCCGGTGGCACCCTGTTCCGCACCCTCAAAGAGTTTCGAGGTGATTCGGAACTGAGTGTTGGCGATACCGTCAGTGCCGACCTGTTCTCCGAGGGGCAGCGGGTTGATGTGGTGGGCACTAGTAAGGGTAAGGGCTTCGCCGGTACCATCAAGCGCCACAACTTCACCTCCGGCCCCAAGGGGCACGGCTCCAAGAACGTGCGTGCGCCGGGTTCCATCGGCCAGTGTGCATGGCCGGCCCGCGTGTTCAAAAACAAAAAGATGCCGGGGCAGTTGGGTAACGTTACCCGCACGGTTCAGGGTCTCACCATTGTGAAGGTGCTGGCAGAAGAGAATCTGCTGTTCGTTCGTGGTGCGATTCCGGGACCGGTGGGCGGCACCGTTACCATTCAGCCTTCGGTCAAAGGGTAGGCCATGGCCAGTGTAGATGTAATGGATTTGGCCGGTAAGAGTGCCGGTAAGGTTGAGGTCGCCGACGAGGTGTTTGGCCGTCGCCAGAACGACGCGCTGTTGCACGAAGTGGTCGTGCGTGAGCAGGCCAGCTTCCGGCAGGGTACCCACATGACCAAGACCCGTGGTCTGGTCTCCGGTGGTGGTAAAAAGCCGTGGAAGCAGAAGGGTACCGGCCGTGCCCGTGCCGGCTCCAACCGCTCTCCCCTGTGGAAGGGTGGCGGTACCACCTTCGGTCCCCAGCCCCGTGATTATTCCTACCGGATGCCGCGCAAGAAGGTGCGGGCCGCCCTGCGGGTTGCCCTGAGCGATGCCCTGCGGGATGGTCGCCTGATCTGTGTGGACGATCTGTCGGTAGACAGCCCCAAGACCAAGGCCTTCGCTACCGCGATTGCCGGTCTGGGCGATTTAAAAGGGGCCCTGTTTGTGGTGGATCAGTTGACGGATAACCTGGCCCTGGCCAGCCGCAACATCAACACCCTGGCGGTGGCCGAGGCGAACGACATCACCCCCTACGATGTGGTGGCCTGTCGACGTCTGGTGGTGAGCAAGGCCGCGATGGCCCAACTGGGAGGCCCGACCGATGCAGCGTGATCCACATACCATTTTGCTCCGTCCAATTCTGTCTGAGAAGACCGTCACCCTGTGTGAAGACGGTACCCGGGCGGTGTTTGAAGTAGCCGTTGACGCCAACAAGGTCGAGGTCGCCAAGGCGGTCGAAACCGTGTTTGAGGTCAAGGTTGCACGGGTCAATACCCAACGGGTACCCGGCAAGGTAAAACGCATGGGCAAGTTTAGCGGTCGCCGTCGCGAACGCAAACGGGCCGTGGTGACCTTGCGTCCGGGCCATACCCTCAACCTGTTTGAGTCCTGAGGCTGATCGATGGGTGTAAAAAACTACAAACCGACCTCTCCTGGCCGTCGAGGCATGAGTGTCTCCACCTTCGAGGAGATCA
>JALWRU010000050.1 GCA_026994095.1 Nitrospira sp.
GCCCGGCTGGGGCTGACCGGGCTGGAGTTTGCCGCTGGCATCCCCGGCACCGTGGGCGGCGCGGTGGTGATGAATGCCGGGGCCCACGGCGGGGCGCTTTCAGACGTACTGGAGTGCATCGACATGGCCACCCCGGACGGTGACGTGATTACCCTGTCCGGCGATCAGCTGGGCCTCGACTACCGCCGCTCCGACCTGCCGGAGGGGCTGATTTTAAAGGCCGTATTCCGGCTCGATCCGGGCGACCCGGTGGAGATTGCCACCACCACCCGTCTGAACCTGGATACCCGTGGCCGCACCCAACCGATCCTCACCCCCAACGCCGGCTCGTTCTTCAAGAACCCGCCGGAGGATTATGCCGCCCGCCTGATTGAAGAGTCGGGCTGCAAAGGGTGGGAGTGTGGCGACGCGGCGGTATCAGAACTGCACGCCAACTTTATCGTCAACCACGGCCACGCCTCTGCCGCGGATGTACTGGCACTGGCCCAACGGGTACAAGACAAGGTCGTCGCCACCTTCGACATACTGTTACAGATGGAGGTGCGTCCGGTGGGCCGTGCCCAGCATCCGCTGGAGGGTGATGTCTAGGTGACCTGGACTGCGGCAAATACCCACGTGGCCGTGCTGTTGGGCGGCCTCTCCAGCGAGCGTGATATCTCGCGCACCAGCGGTGTGGCCACGGCCAACGCCCTGACCGCGCTGGGCTACCGGGTCACGCAGGTGGATGTGGGCCGCGACCTGTCTGAAGTGCTGCGCGAGCTGGCCCCGGATGTGGTATTCAACGCCCTGCACGGACGCTACGGCGAAGACGGTATCGTACAAGGGGTGCTGGAGCTGCTGGAGTTGCCCTACACCGGCTGCGGGGTGCTGGCCAGCGCCACGGCGTCGGACAAGCTCACGACCAAAAAGCTGCTGCGCTCCTGCCAGATTGCCACCCCGGACTGGCAGGAGATCCACTCTCCCGACGACACCATCACGCTACCGTTTCCGCTGGTGATTAAACCCAACGAAGGCGGCTCATCCATCGGCATCCAACGGCTGACCGGGCCAGAACAGCTTGCCTCCGCCCTGCCCGAGGCGCAGGCGGAGTCGGCGCGGGTATTTGTAGAGCAGACCATCGTTGGCCGTGAGTTGACCGTGGCGGTGCTGGACGGCGAGGCGCTGCCGGTGGTGGAGATCGTGCCCGATGGCGATATGTTCTCGTTTGAGGCCAAATACAGCGACTGCGGCACCCGCTATCTGGTACCCGCCTCGCTGCCCGATGCGGTCACCCAACAGGTGTCGGATATGGCGCTGGCCACCTACACCGAGCTGGGTTGCCGGGGGGCGGCGCGGGTCGATTTGATGCTCGATGAGAATGATCAGCCCTGGGTGCTGGAGATCAACACCATTCCCGGACTGACCCCCAAAAGCCTGCTGCCCATGGCGGCTCAGGCGGTGGGCATGGATTTTCAGGCATTGATCGAGCGCATCTTGCAGGGGGCCTCATGACCCCCCGAGCCCCCAAAACCCCGGTGCGGGTGGTGCGTAAACGCGCCAGCAAACCGGCCAAAAAGAACCTGCGCAAACCGACCCCCAAAGCCGCCGCCAAACAACGCAGCCTGAACCTGCGTTGGGTCGGATTGGGGCTACTGGTGGTGGCATTGGCAGGCGGCCTCAGCGGCGGGGCTTATCTGGGCTGGACGGCGCTGATCAACAGCGGCAGCTTGCAGGTCAAGCACATCACCATCTCTGGCAACCGGGCCATCGGCGAAGAGCAGATTGCCGCGCGGCTGGACCTGGCTGCGGGCATCAACCTGCCGCAGGTGGATCTGGCAGCGGTCTCCAGCGCGGTGTTGTCTCACCCGTGGATCGGCCATGTAACTGTGCGCCGTCGCTACCCGGATACCCTCTGGATCCGGGTGTGGGAGCGCTCCCCCGCCGGGGTGTTGTGGGCGGCGGCACCGGCCAAAAAGAGCCGCAAAAAAGCCCGTCAACCGGCTGCTGTTTTAGTGGATCGTGACGGTGTCGTGCTGGGCAAGGCCGGGGCCGAATCGCCCCATCTGCCACGCCTGTTAGGCACTACCCGCGACCACAAACCGCTCACCTACTGGCGTCTGCTCAAACTGGTGGCGGGTGACAAGGTCAATCAGATGCAGGTACGGCGGGGGCTCGCGATTGCCCGTGCTTACCGGCAAAGTCGTTTGGGGGGCGTTGCCCCGGTACAAGTGGACGTAACCGATCTGCGCGACCCGTTGCTGCTGGTGGATGGCATGCGCGTGCGGATGGGTGACAAGGGAGGTTATGAATGGCGGGTGCAACGCCTGGTACAACTGCGACCGGAGCTTAGGGAGCTTGCGGGCGAAAAGGGTACTGAGGTTGATTTGCGGCTGCGGGACCGGGTCGTCGCACGACCCCTGTAACTGAGTGATGGGAACACGGGATAACATGGGCAAACACGATGAAATCGTGGTCGGGCTCGATCTGGGCAGCACCAAAGTGTGTGCTGTCGTCGCCGAGTATCAGGACCGCGACAACCTGCGGGTACTGGGGGCTGCCAGCGCCCCCAACGCCGGCATCAAACAAGGCATGGTGGTGTCGGTGGACCAAACCGCCGACGCCATCCGCAAAGCGGTCGCCGAAGCAGAGGCCATGTCGGGGGTAGAGATCCATTCAGTCTCCGCCAGCGTCTGCGGCGTCCACCTTCGCGGCATCAACAACCGCACCACCGTCGGTGTCCGGGGCGACGAAGTCACCGCCCACGATGTGGCCACAGTACTGGACGCGGTACGGGCGGTGGAATTGTCGCGCGATGATGAGGTACTGCATGTCAGCCCGCAGGGGTATGTGCTGGACGCTCAGGACGCCATTGCCGACCCCATCGGCATTGCGGGCGACCGGCTGTGTGTGGAGGCCCATGTCATCACCGGGGCCAGCACCACCATTCAAAACATTTCGCGCTGTATCATGCGTGCCAATCTGGGCCTCAATCAGTTGGTACCGCAGCCGTTGGCCTCGGCGCTGGCGGTGTTGTCGCCGGAGGAGCTGGAGCTGGGGGTGGCGGTGGCCGACATCGGCGGCGGCACCACCGACGTGACCGTATTTGCCGGTGGTTCGGTCTGTCACACCTGGGTGTTACCCATGGGGGGCAGCCATGTGACCAACGACATCGCGCAAGGCCTCAGCACCACCGTGCGTGAGGCGGAGCGCATCAAGATTCAGTTCGGCACCGCCCAATCCACCGAACAGGGGCCGGACGAACAGCTGGAGCTGCCCGGTGTGGGCGGTCACGCCCCCACCTCGGCCTCGCGCCAGCTGCTGGCGGAGATTATCGAAGCACGGGTGGAGGAGATCCTCTCGCTCATGCACGAAGACCTGCTACGGACCGGTCTGCTGGAGCATATCGGCTCTGGACTGGTATTGACCGGGGGTGGCTCCCTGTCACCGGGCACCTGCGCGCTGGCCACCGACACCACCGGCATGATCTGCCGACGGGGGGCCTCGGTGGGCATTTCCGGGTTGACCGATCTGGCCAGCACCCCCCAGAACGCCACCGCCGTAGGGCTGACCCGACACGCCTTGCAATACGCCCAGGACAGCGCCATCACCGTGGCCGACCGACCCAACGGACTGGGCTGGATCAAGCGGGCGCTGGGCGGCTTTTTTTGAAACCGTTGCAACCAATGACACCCACCCATTTCACCATCTTCCGCACCACAGGAGGCCAGCACCATGCCACCGGAAAGTGAACTCTTTCGATTCTCTCAAGAAGATCAGGGCAACCCGATTATCAAGGTCATCGGCGTGGGGGGGGCTGGCTGCAATGCCATCAACTCCATGATCGACGCGGGTCTGAACGGAGTCGAGTTTATCGCCGTCAATACCGACCGGCAGGCGCTGGCCGACTCCAACGCCACCATCAAGGTACAGATTGGTCAGGACACCACCCGTGGATTGGGCGCGGGCACCAATCCGGACGTGGGCCGAAACGCCGCCAATGACGATGCCGACCGACTACGGGATGTGCTGGCCAACGCCGACATGGTGTTTGTCACCGCTGGCATGGGCGGCGGTACCGGTACCGGCGCAGCGCCAGTGGTCGCCAGCATCGCCAAAGAGATGGGCGCGCTGTCGGTGGCGGTGGTGACAAAACCGTTCCGCTTTGAAGGCAAAAAGCGGATGAGCCGCGCCGAAGAAGGGGTCAGCGAACTGGAACGGGTGGTCGATTCGCTGATCGTGGTACCCAACGAACGGCTGACCTCGTTTGTACCGCCCAACACCCCCATGGTCACCGCTTTCCGCATGGCCGATGACGTGCTGCGCCAAGGGGTGCAGGGCATCAGCGACCTGATTCTGGTGCCCGGTTTCATCAACGTGGATTTCGCCGATGTACGGGCGGTCATGTCGTTTACCGGGCGCGCAGTCATGGGGGTCGGATCGGCCTCCGGCAACGAACGTGCGGCACAGGCGGCACGAGACGCCATCGCCTGCCCGCTGCTGGAAGATGAGACCATTCACGGCGCTTCCGGCCTGCTGTTCAACATCTCTGCCGCCGATACCCTGACGATGGAGGAAGTGGTCGAGGCCTCCAACATCATTCAGGAGGCGGTGGATCAGGACGCCAACGTGATCTTTGGTACGGTCATCAACCCGGCGCTGGGGGATGAGATTCGGATTACCGTCATCGCCACCGGCTTTGAAGAGTCCCAGGGCACACTGGCCGACCTGATGGAGGCGCAGGCCGTCGCACAGGCCCAGCCGCAGCCTGAAAGCTCGCAACCGACCCTGCCCGAAGCGGTCGAGTGCGCCGATACCACCCTGCAAACCAGCGGCGCTTCCACCGCATTTGTCAGTAAAGAAGCGGTACTCGGCACGACTCCTGTCGGGCCACGGGTCACCCATGCAGTACCGTTGCACAAGCCGGACCCGGCGCGGGAAGACTGGGAGATCCCAGCCTACCTGCGACGCCGTCGGCGACGGGGTGAGACCACCCCGTAACATCGATGCCAACCACCCCGCAGATGGGGCTGGGTGACCAGCACGATGCCGTTCCGGCAGACGTGGTTACCGCCACACAGGTCCACGGCACTGCCGTGGTACGTCTGGTGGGGCAGCCGCCCTGCCTGTCGTCCGCAGAAGGCGACGCCATCATCAGCGACCGGCCCGCAAGCTGCGTCGGGGTGCGCACTGCCGACTGTCTGCCGATCCTGTTATGGTCGCCGGGTGGCCGGGTGGTAGCGGCGGTCCACGCGGGCTGGCGCGGCACCGTGGCCGGAATCGTGACACAGGTCATCGAAGTGCTGGCCGAGCAGTATCACATCGCTCCCCATTACCTGAGCGCCCGCTTTGGCCCGGCCATCGGGGCCTGCTGTTATGAGGTGGGCGAGGAGGTCATCCAGCCCGTTAGCGCCCGTTTTCCCCACTGGGCAGGGCAGGTATTGCGCACCAGCGGTGGCCCTCGCCCCCATCTGGACGTGGCCGCCCTCAACCGGCTGCAACTGGAGGCCGCCGGGGTCACCACCATCGACGATACACATCCGTGCAGCCAGTGTGACCCCCACGGCTACGACTCCTACCGGCGCGACGGTGCAAGGGCCGGGCGTATGGTGTCGTGGATTCGGGTAGCGGACTGACCCCGGTGCCGGACGCCACCCTGCCGCAACGATTGGCAACCATCCGCGAGCAGATCGCCGATGCCTGCAACCGGTCGGGCCGAACTGCAGAGGACATCACCCTGTTGGCGGTGAGCAAAACCTGCCCGGTGACGGCCATTCGGGAGGCCATGACCGAAGGGCTGTGCTGTTTTGGCGAAAGTCGTATTCAAGAGGCCGCCGACAAGATCGATCAACTGGCACAGGCGGAGGTCCAGTGGCACATGATCGGCCCGCTGCAACGCAACAAGGTGGCCAAGGCGGTGGGGGTGTTTGACCTGATCCACACCATCGACCGGCTGTCGTTGGCCCAACGGGTGGACCGAATCGCCGCAGAACACAACCATGTGCAGCCGGTACTGGTGCAGGTGAATATCGGTCGGGAGACGCAAAAACATGGCGTCGATCCAGACGATGCGGTGGCATTTTGTAGGCAGGTCGCCGCCCTTCCCCACCTGCAATTGCGGGGTTTGATGGGCATTCCACCACGGACCGACCACCCGGAATCATCGCGTCCCTACTACCGTCAACTCAAACAGTTGTGGCAGGCGGTGGAAGCCGGCCCCAAGTTCGATATACTCTCCATGGGCATGAGCGGTGACTATCCGGTCGCCATCGAAGAAGGGGCCACGCTGATCCGGGTGGGCAGCGCCCTGTTCGGCCCACGCACAACCCCCACCCCAACCACGGTTTAACGGGAGCAGGCCACAGGTGACCACAGGCTACAGACTGGCATTTATCGGCGGCGGCAACATGGCCGAGGCGCTCATCAAGGGGGTACTGGCCAGCGAGGCTCCGGTGACGCCGGAGCAGATCACCGTGGGTGAGCCGGACGCCAGTCGGCGTACCTATCTGGCCGATACCTACGGCGTCGCCACTACTGACGACAACGGCACCCTGCTGGCGCGGGCCGACCTTGTTTTTCTGGCGGTCAAACCCCACCTGGTCGAGCCGGTGCTGGTGCCGCTGCAAGACCATGTGACCGACCAGCACCTGATCATCTCCCTGGCCGCCGGAGTGCCGTTGACCCGCCTGCAGGCCCACCTGTACGCCGACAGCAAGGTGGTGCGGGTCATGCCCAATACCCCGGCGCTGGTGGGACAGGGGGTCTCCGCCCTGTCGGTAGGGCCGGGAGTGACCGACAAGGACCTGTTGCCGGTACAGGAGGTGCTGGGCGCAGTGGGGTTGGTGGTCACGGTTGCAGAGGCGCAGATGGATGCGGTCACGGCCCTGTCCGGCTCTGGCCCTGCCTACGTCTTTACCTTTATCGAGGCGCTGGCAGACGGCGGCGTGCAGATGGGTCTGCCCCGTGCCACTGCGATGCAACTGGCCGCACAGACAGTACTGGGCGCGGCGCAGATGGTGCGGGATACCGGCACCCATCCGGCCCAGTTGAAGGATATGGTCACCAGCCCCGGTGGCACCACCGCAGCAGGGCTGTCGGCGTTGGAGACGGGGGCCTTTCGGGGGGTCGTCATGGCAGCAGTAAAAGCGGCGACCGAGCGCGGTCGCGAGTTGGGAGCATAAGAAACCACCATGTTTGTTGCAGGCAATCTGCTGGGCGCACTGGCCACCATGCTCGACATGGCGTTGACCATTTACATGTGGTTGATTATCGTCCGTTCACTCATCAGTTGGGTGAACCCGGACCCCTATAACCCGATTGTGCAGTTTTTGATCCGCGCCACCGAGCCGGTATTGATGCGGGTGCGGGCGTTCATCCCGTTCCGCAATATCGGCATCGACCTGTCGCCCATCATCGTGATCTTCGCCATTATTTTTTTCAAACAGGCGGTGGTATTGAGCCTCATGCAGGCCGCCCGCACCATGGGCTAGACCTCCCCCGGTGGCGCATCCCATCCGGGCCGACGGCGACGGTGTACGCATTGCCGTTCGGCTGGCCCCCAAATCGAGCCGCGACAAGGTGCTGGGGCTGCACGATCAGGCCTTGAAAATTGCCATCACCGCGCCGCCCATTGACGGTCGCGCCAACCGTCACCTCATCAAGTTTTTGGCCAAGCAGCTCAAGGTGGCCCCCCGCGAGATTACCTTGATCTCCGGCGAACTGGCCCGTTTGAAGGTACTGCATGTGGCCGGGGTGACGGTGGCACAGGCCAGCGCCGTGCTGCTGCCGTGACCGGACCGATCGGTCTACCGCCCGAACAGCTTGCCGACCCCGCCCAGCGCCCCTTTTTTGCCACCGGGCACCGCACTGGTCAGGAGTTGCGCACCCTGCTGTTGCAAGGCCCCCAACTGGCCACCCATACCGCCCAGATTGCTCATCTGCTGCTGCACATCCGCCAGCGGGCCTTTGACCTTTTCGGCCAACTGGCTCTTGATGTCGGCCTCAAAGGCTTTACGTTTGTCGGCCACCAGAGAGCGAATCTGGCCCGATAACTGGTTGTCCAGATCGGAGGAGACCGCCACATCTGGCTGGGTCAACAGGCCGGAGATGGTGGCATTCAAGCCCACCTTTGCAGTGCTTTCCAATACCCCGGCCACCGCTTTGGCAATGGCCGAGCCGTCGGTCCCCTGTCGTACAAACTGACCGTCGTTGAGCAACCCGTCGAGGGTCGACTGCACGGTACCGCCGGACAACAACGCCTCACCGGTAATGCGGGCGCTACCGGACGCCAGCGTGAGCGGAATCCCCAGTTTTTCGGCCAGATCAATGTCGCTTAGCTTGAGGCCCTCAACCAACCATTTGGCGGTATCTTTGGCGGCCCCTGGCTGCACCCGGTCGAGCGCACCGGTCAGGTTAAAGGCTTCCACCAGCGGCCACTTGAGTGCGGCAAATTCAAAGGTGGTGGGCAGCCCGGACAGAACCGCGTCAGACGAAATGTTCTGGACCGTCCCCGCCACAGTGCCGTTCTCCAACTCAATCGACATCTGCGCCAAGCGGATGAGCAGGTCCGGCTGACCGCTGGTATCGATCTCATCCGCAGTCTCTGCGGTGTCGCTATCGTCACCGGCCAATAGCGGCCCTAGCCGTTCGTACCAGTCCAGCGCGGTGGCGGTCCACATCTGCGCCTGCGGCCCCAGGATCAGCCCCATGACGTTTTTGAGGCCGTCCGCATCCGGGCCGAACTGCCCGGCCAGCCGTTTGGCTTCGTTCGCCGGGAGTGCCGCCACCTCTTTGGCGTCCCCCTTCAG
>JALWRU010000051.1 GCA_026994095.1 Nitrospira sp.
TCTGTACGTCGAGGATTTTCGGGAACCGGAGAGGTTGCCCACAGGCCAAAAGCGGGCGCCGATAAAGACTCACGGGGTAGGCGTTCGATTTTGGCTTGTGGGCGTTCTCGCAGGTGGACGAAACACCGGAGGCGTAGCAGCGCTACGTTGAGGATTTTCGGGAACCGGAGAGGTTGTCCACAAGCCAAAAGCGGGCGCCGATAAAGACCCACAGGCAGGCACGGCGTGCTGCGATAAGGGCAGCGAGCTAGGGACGCGATGGGCGGACGGGCCACCATGCTGCACGGGGCTGGGGATGACCGTTCCTAAAAACCCCGAAAGAGGCCAACAAACCAGCCTCGCCCACCCAGAAAATCAACCGGCGTAGGCGTTCGATTTTGGTGCGTGAGGGTCGCCGGAGGCGAGGGCAATACCGGAGGCGTACTACTGTACGTCGAGGATTTGCCCGAGTCGGAGGGGGCGCTCACGCGCCAAAAGCGGACGCCGATAGAAGGAGGTGCTAGAGGCGCGGGGCTTTGCCCCACGCCTCTAGTACTTCCTGAGGCGCCTGCCCCAGCCACTGCTCATAATCACACCGGTACCCCAGACAGATAAACGCCCACCACTCGTCATTTGCATTGGTAGGCTGTTTACCCTTGGGCGTCTCCGGTACAAATTTCTGCAACAGGTGAAATACCCCCCCCTCCGGCAGACGGGTCTCCACCGCGACATCGGCGGAATGACCCTGTCCGGGAAAGCCGTACTCAATGACCGGCTTCCAGCCACTGGCGTGGTTGGCAGCGTAGGTGAAGCGATACAACTCACCGCCTTCGGTCAGATCCACCGCCAGCAGGTATTGCCACGCCTCACACTCGGTGCAACTTACCGTGTGGACAAAAAAGGTGGGGCGTTTGTGGATGGCAAACGGCCTGACCGATAGAATGCGTCCCTCCAGCGACGGCCCGAACAGGCTGCCCTGATAGTCGGAGCCGCTCCACTTGAGACGCCACAGATAGAAGTAGTGATCGCCCTGCTGCGGGGTGGCCGGGTCATCGGCCAACAGGTAGTTGTAGGCGATATACAGGTCTGGCTCACCTTTGCCCCGCAAGGCATTATTCAAGACCAGCAATTTCACCTGATCGCCGGACAGGGGCAGTTTGGGGGCCAGTTTGGCCAGCGCCTTGCGCACCCCGGTGCCGGAGAGTTCGGTCAGGCCTGATACCTTGCCGCGCCCGTCTTTGGTCGACCGAATCGCTCCCTTCAGCGCCGTTTGCAGGGCGGTGAAATCGGCGGCCTCGCCGCTCAACGACAGGACCTGTACCGGGTCGGGAAGGCCCTTGTAATACTGTTTGATACGCAGCTCTTCCGCGCTGGCAGGCAGGTTCCACAACAGGGCCAGCGACAGGGTCATCCCAAACAGATAGACCATCCAGGCAGGCACCGCGCAAACAGGCTGCGCAACCGTGGATCGGGGGGACACATTCATGACACCAACACTCCTGATCTGTTTTTCGTAGAGCGGCCTGACAGCCGATTGCAACCCCACACGCTAACGAAATCCGGCCCGATTGGCAAACCAGCGGCAGGTCTTACTGCCTATTTTTTGACCAAACACTTAGGTATTCCGGTCAATCTGGCGATAGGAAGTGTATCAGTGCGGTTCCAAACGAGAACGGCACGCGGCGCACACGTCGCACTTTTCTTGTATGGGGGTTCAAGAAACATCATGAAGCAGTGGCTCAGCCAGTTTGGCATCAGCACCAAAGTGCTGCTCGGGTTCGGCCTGATGGCCGTGATTATGCTGATCACCCTGTCTGCCGGGGGCTGGCGCGTGTGGGAAAACCAGCGCATCAACAACCAGGTGATCGACGAGCGACAACCATCGGCACTGGCCATGGAGTCGCTCCAGACCGGTATCAACATTGCCCTGTCGGGTCTGCGTGGATATATGGCGCTGGGGGATAACTCCTTCAAGCAGGAACGTGCCCGTGGCTGGCAGAAAATTGACCAGTCAGTAAATACCCTCACCCGTCTGTCGGCCCATTGGGACAACCCGCAAGAGGTGGCGGCGCTGGATACCATCAAGTCGCAACTGGCGATCTTTAAAAAGGCCCAGCAGGAAGTTGAGCAGATCAGTGGTACGCTGGCCAACCTGCCCGCCAACCAACTACTACTGACCCAGGCGGCACCAC
>JALWRU010000052.1 GCA_026994095.1 Nitrospira sp.
CGTGGACCCAGTGGATGGGCCGGAGGGGTCTCTTCATCCACCCAGCCGCCCTGTTGATTGCCGTAGATGCCGGTACTGGACAGGTAGACGATCGGCCCCCGCCACTGGACCGACTGGAGCGTGGCCACAATCTGCGGGGTCAGGTCGATAAAGTCCTCCCCTTCGGTACGCAAGGGGCCGATGGCAATGACCACTGCCCGGTGACAGCGCAGTAGCCCGATCAGGTCGGTATGGTGGCTGTCTTCACGCAGGTTCAGCAGTGCCGGGGTCGCGCCGCTGGCAGCGATGGCAGCAAACCGGGCCTCGCGGGTGGTGGTGCCGGTGACCGCATGGCCTGCGGTAGTGAGCCTGCGGGCAATGGCCTGACCGGAGTAACCACAGCCGAGGATCAACACCGGAGAGTCGGACGACAGGGCAGCATGTGATGTAGATTCAGTCATAATTGTCTGGATACGATATCCTATACGGGCGGCCCCGGATGAGGGCATTTTTTGGAATGGGCGTGTTATGGCCGGGGCCTCCGACAAACCGTTACATCACGGCCACCGGGAACGCTTGCGCGAACGGGCCGCTGCCGGGCTGGATAGCTTTGCCGACCATGAGGTGCTGGAACTGCTGCTGTTCTCGGTCATCCCTCGTGCCAATACCAACCCCATCGCCCACCGCCTGCTGGCCCGTTTTGGCAGCCTGAGCGCGGTGCTGGAGGCCGACCCGAGGGATTTGGCCACGGTGGAGGGCATGGGTGCGCGGGCGGCCTCATTTTTAACCCTGATGCCGCCCCTTACACGCCGCTATCTGCACGACCGGGTGGTGACCGACCGACCTCGGCTGGAAGGGCCGGTATCGGTGTCGGAATACCTGGTGCCACTGCTGGCCGGTCGGGCGGAGGAGGTGGCTTACCTGCTCTGTCTGGATGCCAGTCTGGGGGTGCGCTACCCGGCCCTGCTGGGCAGCGGCAGCGTGGCCTCGACAGCGGTCACCCCCCGGCAGGTGGTGGAGGTGGCCCTGCGCCACCGGGCGGTGTCGGTCATTCTGGCCCACAATCACCCCTCTGGCAGCCTTGCGCCATCCGGTGCGGACCGGGCCATGACTTGTCGTATCTATGCGGCGCTGGCGGCGGTGGACATACCGCTGCTGGACCATGTGATTGTGGCGGGTGAAAAGACCTACAGTTTTGAGCGGTCCGGCATCTGGCCGCCGGAGATGGAGCCGCCACCGGCGGAGTGGCAGGCCTAGCTGCCGCGGCTGACGATGACGATACGGTCGCCCGGTCGCAGCACGCTTTTGGAGGTGAGCCGGTTCCAGACCATCAGGTCCTTGATGCGCACCTTGTAGCGGTTGGCAATTTTCCACAGGCTGTCACCGCGTCGTACTTTGTGGGTAATCCGCTTGGTGCTGTTGGTGTTGCTGGCATAACTGCGTCCGCTCGGTACCAGAATGACCTTGCCCACCCGGATCATGGTCTTCTTCCCCATCTTGTTGGCCCGCTGGATGCGCGATACGCGGGTGCCATAGCGCTTGGCGATGGTCGACAGGGATTCGCCTGACCGCACCTTGTGGCGCACCAGAAAGCCGCTGCCCATGTTGCTGGCCTTCTTGGCCCATAACTCCTGCTCTGCCGCTTGAATGGCCGGGAAATTGGCGGCAAACAGGAGCTCGCTGCCCTTGGGGATGCGTACCTGATACGGCTTGTGATCCGGTGGGGTCAGGCCGCGCCGTAACTGGGCGTTTAAAAACTTGATCTCTTCTACCGGTACATTCACGGCACGGGCGATCGCGGTCAGGGCGGTAGGGCCGGTGACGGTGACCTCGGTGGTTTCCCGTGGCGGGTGTGTCTCCACAAAAAAGCCGAAGGATTCCGGGCTCTTGCCGATGATGGCAGCGGCCAGAAATTTGGGCACATAGTCGCGGGTCTCCTGGGGCAGAGCGTAGGCATTCCGCAGATCCCAGAAGGTTTTTCCGCCCACCCGCTTGAGGGCGTTGGCGACCCGTCCTTCCCCCACATTGTAGGAGGCCATGGCCAGATACCAGTCACCAAAACGGGCGTACAGGTCGGTCAGGTAGGTGGCAGCGGCATGGGTGGAGCGGGTCACGTCCCGGCGTTCATCCACCCAGTAGTCCTGTCGCAGGCCATACCGTTTGCCGGTGGACGCAATGAACTGCCACGGCCCGCTGGCACTGGCACGGGAGAAGGCATAGGGGTTAAAGCCACTCTCGATCATGGCCAGATAGACCATGTCTTCCGGCACCCCGTGCTGGCGCAGAATGGCTTTCATCTCCGGGATATAGGCACCGGCGCGGATCAGGTAGCGGGCAAAGGTGGGGCGCAGCCGGGTTTGAAAATACTCCAGATAGACCCGCACCGCTTCATTGACCTCGACCGGCACGTCGTACAGCACGTCCGACAGGGGGTCGGCTGAGGCGGTGATCGGCTCCGCCGGTGCGGTGGGCACTGTGGTGGGGGTCATGAGGCTGATCAGATCGGTGTGATCCGGGGTCCGGTTGTCTGTAGCAGCGGCATCGACAGGGTCTGGCGTGTCCGCAAGGGGGGTGGGGTCAGGTGATTGCAAGCTAGTCGTCACCGGATCATGACCCGCCTCTCTGACCTGCTGATCTACTGCCGGTTCATTTGCCGCAGGCGGAACCGGCGTGGATGGGGCAGCAACGCGAGAAAAACGTAGTGAGACCTGGTCATCGACACGCCCCAGCAGGGTCGGCTGTTCCGGCGACATCGTGATGTCCTGCCAGTCGTCCGGTCGCGGCCAGGAGTCTTCCTGCACCAGCAGATCGACGATGCCGTTGTCTTCTGGTTCGCCAGACAGGCTTGGCTCGTCCGGTAGAGCGGTGTCTTCCATGGCTTCCAGTGGTGTCGGCAGCGAGGACACCAGCGGGTCGTCGGTCAGGTTGGGGCTGGCCGTACGGCTGCCCAACCATGTCGATGACGAGGCACACCCGCCCAGCAATAACGCCAGCATCATGGCAATAACAGAAGGTGTGGTAGTGAGGTGTCTATTCAAAGCAGGTGGTGTCGGCAGGAGGCAGGCCTCGACCGGGTGGCGGTCAATTGCACAGCCTTTGAGCAGGCGCCGATGATGAAAAGTCTATGGTTCCCCGTTTCTGGCTGTCAAATTAAACCCGCATCTGGAAGCGACGGACCGGGCCGCAATCTTCCGGGGAACCAACCACATGCTGTCCCGGCAGGATTGAATCGTTCCGCTCTTATCGGCTGTACACGGCGGGAACTGTTGTCCTAATATAGTGCGGCCCGGCGGTGGTCAATCGATCAACCGCTGGACCGGGCTTGCCGGCATTTTTATGAACAGCACAATTCCATATCGTCGTCATTTGCCCCCTTGTGCCCTGTGGTGGGGTGTGCTCATGACGGGGCTGTTATTGATGATACCAGCCTTACCGGCAGGTGCTGAGGATTTTACTGCGCTGTTTCAGCGGGCGGAGGCATTTCATGAGTCGGTCGGCGAGGCCCGCGCTCGCTTTGAACAGTCCCGGCAGGAGCGCCGCAAGGTGCTGGCCAAGCTGTTGCCCCGGCTGTCGCTGGATGCCTCCATCGGTCGGCGCAGTTCGG
The DNA here is from genome assembly GCA_026994095.1 of Nitrospira sp. Classification (GTDB taxonomy): domain Bacteria; phylum Nitrospirota; class JACRHL01; order JACRHL01; family JACRHL01; genus JALWRU01. The sequence continues at coordinate 3,584 of JALWRU010000052.1, forward strand.
CGGTGACCACCAATTTTGGCCCGACCCGGTCGGTGTTACGCCCCAAAGAGACCCGTGATCTGTCGTTGGCATTGGGGCAGACACTCTATACCGGCGGGCGGGCCACCACCCAGCTGAAAATCGCTACCCTGGGGCGCACCCTGGGGGCGCTGGGGTTACAGTCGGCCCGCGAGGCGTTGCTGCTGGCGTTGGCCCAGTCCTATTTTGAGATCAAGACCCATCAGGAAAATCTGGCCAGCGTGAGCGACCGGCTTGCCGCCATGCAGCGCCACCTGCAAGCGGCGCAGGCGCGGGTATCGTTGGGGGCCGATGTCCGGGCCTCGGCCCTGCGGCTGGAAGCCGAGGTGGCACGGCTGCGGTCTGAAAAATTGACGGTGGAAGACGCGCTGGCCTCGGCGCGGGAGTCCCTCGCTGCACTCACCGGGCAGGGCCCGGATACTACACTGGGTAACGGGCCTGATCTGTCCTCCATTGATGCCCTGCTGGGCAAGGACGCTGCCGACCGGGCTGCACAGGTGGCGCTGGAGCAACGTGTCGATCTGAAGGTGGCCGCCGGTGAAACCGCCGCCGCCGGGTTGGCGGTCAAGTCCACCGTGGGTACGTTTTTACCGCTGGTGGACCTGGAGGGGGTCTACCTGACCCAGAGTCAGGACCCGTCCTCGTCGTTCTCACCGGAAGAGGACGCTTTTATCACCCTGTCGTTGAAGTGGGACCTGTTCAAGGGCGGTGAAAATGTGGCCGAGCGCCGCCGTGCCCGCTCCGAATTTCAGGAAAAACGGCTGCAAAGTCGCCGTCTGGTGCGGGAGATCCGGCTGGAGGTGAGGCAGGCGGTACGCGGGGTACGGGTGGCACAGCAACGGGTGGCCTCTCTGGACGAGGCGTCCTCCTATGCGGCTGAGAACCACCGTATCGTCACCGAAACCTACAAGGCGGGTGCGGCCACCTATCTGGATGTGATCGACGCCAGCACGACCTTTGGCGACGCTCGCAGGGACTTGGCCAATGCCCGCTTTGACTACTCGCTGGCGCTATTGCGGCTGGCCCAATCCACCGGCCAGTTGCTGCCGCTGGTGGGCGAGCAGCCAGCGCAGGATCCGCGCTGGGCGCAGATGTTATCGCAGGTGACCGAGCGCTAACGCTGCTCCTCCGCCAAGGGGGGCTATCCCGGCAGGAAAGAGGTGCCGTACACTGGTGGATGGGGCGTGTGCCCCGACCGGTTGTGCCTACCCCTGTCAGGAGACTCTGTTATGTTGCTGCGTTTGACCATGGTTGCCCTGTTGCTGATTCCGGGTGTGGCGTACGCCGCCGGAGCGTTTGACCAGTTACAGACCAGCGACAATGCTGCTCACACCCCGGTGATTTCCGCCCCGGACAAGGTCAAGGCAGGTGAGCCGTTTGAGGTGACCATCACCATCGGCAAGAAGCCGCACCCCACCGATACCAGCCATTTTGTGCGTTATATCGCCCTGTACGCTGGTGAGGTAGAGGTGGCGCGGGCGCTGCTGACCCCGACCCTGTCGGTGCCCAAGGTGACCTTTACCATCAAATTGCAGCAGTCGGCCACCCTGCGGGCGCTGGCCGCACCGAACCACTCGGCGGCCTGGGTCACCGAGCATGCGGTCAAGGTCAACCACTAACCGGACGAACAGCCGGTTTGAGGCCCGCTATTCGGGGTCAGGCGGCAGGGGTGGCGGCGTGATCAGGACCGGGTCGCCGCTGAAGGCCTGCAAGAACGCCAACAGATCGGCAGTCTCCTGATCGGTGAGTTTGAAGGCGTGCATCTCCGGGTCGAGCTGGGGATTGTCGGTCCCCCCCTGTTTATAAAAATCGAGCACCTGCTCCAGCGTAGCGAAGCGGCCATCGTGCATATAAGGCGCGGTGCTGGCAATGTTGCGCAGGGTCGGCACCCGGAACTTGCCCCGGTCCTCATCCCGCTTGGTGACGTTGTAACGACCCAGGTCAGGAGTCGGGTGGTCGATCCCTACACCGATGTTACGAAAGCGAAAGTCGGTCAGGTCGGCAGTAAAATCGTCAAAGCGGTGGCATTTGGCGCAGTTGGCCCGGTCTTTTTCCCGAAACAGGGCCATGCCGCGTATCTGTGACGCGGTCATGGCACTCTTGTCACGACCGTATTTGTAGCGGTCAAAGGGTGAGTTGCCGGTCAATACCGTGCGCTCGAAGGAGGCGATGGCCTTAACTGTGTTATCGATGGTGATGGGGCCGTCGCCAAATACCTGGTTGAACTGACGCACATAGCCGGGGATGGCCGACAGGGTAGCAACCACCTGTTTGAAGGTATTGCCCATCTCTACCGGATTGGCGATCGGCCCTTTGGCCTGCTCTTCCAGCGACGGGGCGCGGCCATCCCAGAACTGGGTATCGCTGTAGGCCGCGTTCAGTACGGTGGGTGCGCTACGGTTGCCAGTCTGGCCCTTCACCCCGAAGGCCAACGACAGGCCGTTGCTCCAGCCCAGCCTGGGGTCGTGGCAACTGGCGCAGGAGACGGTGCCGTCCACCGACAGGCGCGGGTCAAAATAGAGTTGCCTGCCCAGCGCAATCTTGGCGGGGGTTTGCGGATTGTCCTTGGGGATCAAGAGCGGGTCGAGCCCCAGCGGCGGCTCGGTGAACGGGCCGACCTGCATCTTGATGGTTTTGACGGTATTCATTGGTGGCGACTGGGCGCTGTCCGCCGGACCCGGGTGGAGTGCCAATACCATGCTGCCCCCCAGCACCACGGCCCATCCCATCAATTTTTTCATGCCATCGGTTCCTTGTATAGCGCTGCCCATACGCCGGAAATATGCCCCTGTTCAGGGAATCAGCTCACCGCCCCATTTGAGTTTGGTGCGCAGCACTTCAAAGTAGTTGCGCTGGGGCGATACCATTAATTGTAACTGTTTTTCCGCCGCCCGCACGTCAATTACATCACCGGCCCTGAGGGTGAACCCCACCTGCCCGTCAAACGTCACCATGGACGGCTCCTCATCGGAGGCCAACTCAATTTCGATGTGCGAGGTTCTGGGCAGAATCACTGGCCGGTTGCTGAGCACATGGGGGGAGATGGGTGCCAGTATCACCGCGTCGGTATCCGGATGCACAATGGGGCCACCCACCGACAGGGCGTAAGCGGTGGAGCCGGTGGGGGTGGCGGCAATCAGGCCGTCGGCCCGCAGCCCGGTCACCAACTGGCCGTCCACCCGAATATGGACCCGAATCATGCGTGCCAGTGTGCCTTTGCTCACCACCACGTCGTTGAGGCAGTACGACGAGGCCACCAGTTCACCCTGTCGCATCACGTCTGCCTTGAGCAGCATGCGCGATTCCACCCGGATATTGCCCTTGAAGACCTGCTCCAGGGTGGCGATCATCTCACCCCGCGGGATCTCGGTTAAAAACCCCAGTGAGCCCAGGTTGATGCCCAGCAGCGGGATCTCGAAATCGACCATCAGACGGGCCGATGAGAGCAGCGTACCGTCGCCACCAAGTACCACAATCAGGTCCACCAGTTTGGGGATGTCGGCGTTCCGGTAGGGGGATTCTCGCTCGATCAGACGGGCGGTGGAGGCGTCTAAAAAGACCTCTTTACCCTGGCTCTCCAGCCATTGATGCAGCTCGTGCAGGGCGTTGATGGCCCCCTCGTGGCGCAACCGTACCACCACGCCGATTTTCTGGATGCTGTTGAGCGGGGCCATGGGGGATCGGGCAGCGTTAGTGGGCGGCGGTTTGCGCTGGTTGGGTCATGCGCTCCCGCAGGGATTTGAGCTTACGCTCGGCCACTGAGGCTGCGTCTTCCATCCCTTTGCGCCGGTATGCCTGCGCCAGATTATTGAGGGTGCGGGCATTGTCTGGATTGAGGGTCACAGATTTTTCAAGATGCTCAATGGCCTTGTCCAGTTTGCCCAGGTCCATGTAGGCGACCCCCAGATTATTGTGGATCGAAATGCGGTTGGGGTTCTGTTTGATCAGTGGCTCCCACACCTCGATGGCACCGGTCAGGTTCTTTTCGGCAAAATAGGCGTTCCCCAGTGCTTGCCATGCCGGGATCAGGGTGGGGTCCTCATCCAGTGCGGCACGAAACTTTTCAATGGCGATTTTACTATTGCCTGCCAGCAGCGCGATCTGGCCCAGGTAGACTTGAGCCATCGGTCGCTGGGGGGTGCCTGGCCGGGTGTTTTCAACGATGAGCGAGAAGTAGCGAATGGCGCCGTTCACATCGCTGTGTTTGAGTTTGGCAACCCCCTCCTGGTAGATCTCATTTACCGACGGCACATTGGTTGTGCCGGACTCCTTATTGTCGTCCACGCTGCAACCGACTAGCGCCAGTCCTGCCCATAGAGCCAGCATGCCCCACCAAGTTTTATGCCGCAGGTTCATTTTGTTATGTTGCCTTCGTTTGCAAAATTCAAGAAGCGCCGAGCAAATATCCGGTCCATCATAGCAGAGTCGTTGAAACTATCACCCCCGTCAGGTGCCGTCAAACAGGCGCAGGCTGGACCGGGTGAAGGGCTTTTTGCTGGGTCTGGCGTAACAGGTCCAACTCCTTGTAGCGCTGGTTGGCAGCGGCGATCCCCCGGCTGTAGACCTGTGCCAGTTCCTCATAGGTCGTCCGGTTGTTGGCGCGGGCTTCTGGCAACAGTTTTTGATACATTTCCAGCGCAATGGTAAACACCGTCAGCTTGGCTTGCTGGCTGTCCAGATCGAGCCGATACAGCAGCCGGGTTTCGGCGGAGTCTGCCAAAAACTCGAAGCCCATGATTTCTTCTTCGAGGGTGATGCGCTGGCGCTGTTTGGCCTCGGCGTTGGACATGGCGCGGATGGAGTCGGTAAGGGCCGAGATAATACGGTCCCGGTCCTGCCACTGATCTTTGCCAAACAGGGCAGCGTTGCCTGCCTGGGCACGGGCGAACAGGGCATCCACATCGGCCTCCAGCCGTGCCAACCGATCGACCGCGTCATCGTAGCGCGCCTGATTGCTGTCGCAACCGAGCATACCCCACAACAGTACGGTCAGCAGCCCCAGCCATAGCAGGGGGCGGGCGGCGGGGGTTATACCGGTAAACAGCGGACGCCCTCACCATCTACCTGCGCCAGGGTGACCGTGACCGGGCTGCCCACCTTGGCAAAGGCGTCGGCCATGGCATCGCCGATTGGTTGACGGCGGGAG
>JALWRU010000053.1 GCA_026994095.1 Nitrospira sp.
GCTCGGTCTGGTAGAGGTACTGAAGGTCGACCTTGACCTGCTTGAACAGCTCTACAAAGTCGGGGGAGCGGTGATGAATCATGGGCGCAGCCATGGCGTTCAACACATTCGGGGGAACCGGCACCGGGCCGGGGGCCAACAGGTATTTTTTAGCGCTCACGAGGCACTCCTCACTGGTGGTTCCACAGATGGGTTCCACAATAAAATCATGTACATGTCGATAGGTCACCGACACCAGGAATCCCGCCGGGACGGGTGGCCAATACAGGTGGGTACCGCCGCCAACGGCGACCGGACGCCAACACCACACAGCGCCAAACCGGGAAAGCCGTAGATTGTAATCGGGACAGGCCGTCGGCGTCAATTGGCGGGGAAAACCGCACCCATTTTGCCACCCGTTTGGGAGCCTCTACAAGGGCGGCGGTACAGTCAGCACGCAGCGTAATACCGCCCGTATGCCAGCATCAATAAAACCCGTTCGATGTGAACATACCTTACTGATATAAAAAGAGTAATTAGTCGAACCTGCACCCATCCCAAGCATATTCGGTCGGCGCAATCCACCAATATGCTAAACATCGGTACAACCCTGTCCGAAGAATACACCAAAACCAGCCCCGGCGACCGCATGCTGCGCACCCTCCGCATAGCGGGGCAACCAAATCGGTAGCACAAGTGGGGTTCGCCGTGAAAAAGCCTTGTCTGAAATTGCTCCAGGCGGTGGGGTTGATCACCTGTCTGACGACCCTCAACCCACCGCAGTTACCCGGCTACCCGTTAGGGACGATTGCAGCCCACGCCGCTGCCCGATCGGGGGGCTCGACGCTGGCGATCATGCGCACGGAGCTTCAGGACGTCACCCGTATTGTGCCGGACAAACGGTTTATTCTCGGGCTGCAGCGACTGCCCATACTGATGAGCGATGAGCCGAGTTCGGTGGGGGCCCGATACGATCAAGGCAGCTGGACCATCTCGTTGGCTGGCCAACCGGTGGGTGTACTACCCGACCTGCCGGGTTTTGCTGATGCAATGGAGGCCACCCGCAAGCTGGCAGCGACTTATCGGGGTCACGCCCGCCTGCAGAAAGTTCATGCCGGACCGGTCGATGCCCCGGTTGCCACCTTCGACCCGGTGCAGCTAAATGACAGCTTGCGGCGGGTGGACCAGCGCTGGAGGCGGGGGGTCGGCACCGCGAACGATCTGGTAGCCGCCGCATCTGCATTGGCCCGGCTGGCATTTACCGTGGACGACGAAATGGAGACTGCCGACCGGCTGTTCGGTCAGGCGATGGCTGCGCTGGCGCTGGCCCAGACCGCGACCGGGCAGCCGTTGACCGTGCAGGAGAGCATGCTGGCCACGGCCATGGACTACCACTCCCACGCTTATGCGCTGGCGCAAACTCTGCCTACCAGCCACCCCTGGTACCGCTATCTGATGAAGCAGGACGACGCGCTCGAAGGGTTGGCATCTACACCCGAGGCCAGCGCTGACAGTCGTTACCTGTGGCTGCTGCAGTCAACCAGCCAGAACAGGGCGGGCCTGTGGTTCAAATCTCTGCGCCGGTATGATCCGATCAACCTGCCGTTGCCAGTCCTGGCCGCCTCTTACCGGCTCAAGGGCTTCTTCTCCCAACGAACTACTGTACGCCTCATGCCCCATATGGTTCTGGCCCGACTGGTCAGGGATGCGGGCCAGCAGATGAACTCGGTGTCGGCCCGGTTGGGAAACGACGACGCCGAAACCGAACGTTTTCTGATCGCTCTATATGAAAAAATCGGTAAAAGCCCGGGTGCCTTTGTGGACTACTTCGAGCCGTTTCTGGCCAAGGCCGCCTCCCACCAGAGCGGGCCGTTTTTGAGCGCTGAGGTGTATGAAGACTTCTACCGGAGCTACTTTTTCTCTGCCCTGTACCGACACGGCACGTTCTTTTTAGACGAACTCAATTCCGACCAGGCCGCCCGCGAGTTCAGCAAACTCATTGGCGATGCCACCGGCGGTGTCGCTCAGGATTTTCAGCGGTGGTACCGCAACCTGGTAGCGGCCCGCTCCGGCAAACCGGACAAACGGGCACTCACCAACGACCTTGCGCAGTTAACCCGCTTTGGCCTGCCACCGCTGTTGGATACACTCAAGGTGCTGCTGGATAATATCCGCTACGCCTCAC
>JALWRU010000054.1 GCA_026994095.1 Nitrospira sp.
TACGTTGGGAGAGATCGACATCTCGTTGTCGTTCAGCACCACCAGCAGGTTGCGCTTTAAATCTCCGGCGTGGTTGAGCGCCTCAAAGGCCATACCGGCGGTCATGGAGCCGTCGCCAATGATGGCCACCGAGCGATGATCGTTGCCCGCCAGCTCGTGGGCGGCGGCCATGCCCAGTGCTGCCGAGATGGAGGTGCCCGCGTGGCCCGCGCCAAAGGCGTCGTGGTGGCTCTCGGCGCGCTTCTGAAAACCGCTCAAGCCCTTGTACTGGCGCAGGGTATCGATGCGGTCCCGGCGGCCAGTCAAGAGTTTGTGGACATAGGCCTGATGGCTCACGTCCCAGACCAGTTCGTCGTCCGGCGAGTTAAATACCCGATGCAGGGCGACGGTCAGCTCCACCACCCCCAGATTGGGGCCCAGATGGCCGCCGGTAGAGGAGATCACATCAATCAGACATTCGCGAATTTCGGCACACAGGCTGGAGAGGTCCTCCTCCGGCATGCGCTTTAAGTCGTCTGGACCACCGATGGAGTCCAGCAAGGGAGTAATGGGTGTGCTCATCGGCTGCGCTCCACAATATAAGTAGCCAGCGCCCGTAACGGTGCGGCCCTTTCTGCAAACGGTTCAAGCTGGGAGATGGCTTCCTGCTCCAGCGTGGTTGCAAAGCTTTTGGCCTCATCCAGCCCCATCAGCGACGGGTAGGTGAGTTTATTTTGCGCCAGATCCTTGCCCGCTGTCTTGCCCAGCGTAGCCGAATCGGCGGTGACATCAAGAATATCGTCGGCCACCTGAAAGGCCAGCCCCACCTGCTCACCATAAGCGGTCAGGGCGGCAAGCTGTGCATCGGTGGCACCTGCGGCCAGCGCCCCCATGCGTACTGAACTGGTCAGCAGGGCACCGGTTTTGTGGGCGTGGATAAAACGCAGATGGTCCAGGTCGCGGGGGCCGGATTCGGCCTCCATGTCGGCCATCTGACCACCCACCATGCCCCACGGGCCAGCGCCTGAGGCGAGCTGCTCCATCAGTCGCACCCGGATTTCGGCAGAAAAATCGGCCCCGGCAATCCAGCTGAAGGCCAGCGCCTGCAAACCGTCACCCACCAGCACTGCGGTGGCCTCGTCGTAGGCCTTGTGACAGGTGGCGCGGCCTCGCCGCAAATCGTCGTCATCCATGGCGGGCAGGTCGTCATGCACCAGCGAATAGGTGTGGATCAGCTCCAGCGCGCAGGCCACCGGCAGAATGGCATCGTCCGCACCACCAACCGCCTCATAGGCGGCAATGGTCAGAATGGGTCGAACCCGTTTGCCGCCCCCCATGACCGCATAGGCCATGGCCTCTCGCAGTCGCTCCGGGGTGCTGCCCAGTGTTGACAGGCCGCTCTCAAGCGCCGCATCCACCCGCTCACCCGTGGTGCGCAGATAGGTCGGCAAGTCAAACAGTACCGACGTCATGGGGCGTCGCTTTCGGTCACATCCAGCGGCAATACCTTGCCACTGGCGGCCATGAGCTGCTCCACCTTGCGCTCAGCAGTGCCCAATGTTTCCAGACACTTGCGCGACAGGGTGACGCCCTCTTCAAACAGTTTGAGCGACTCTTCCAGCGACGGATCGCCGTTCTCCAATCGTTGGACAATCTCCTCCAGTCGGGCCAGTGAAGGCTCGAAGGCGGTCTCTTTTGATTTGGATGGGGCCAATGAAACGCTCCAGATTCACACAATATCCAGTTTTCGCACGACTCAACAGTATAACGGATTGACTGCCCAAGGGCACCCGGCGATTGCCACTTCAACCATCCCGCCAATCGGCGTTGGCGACCCCGGCGGTGGTTACCTTTGCAGATGGCGAACGGCTACCATCTGTGTGGCAGGCACAGGCCCATACCGACCAGGGATTCGACCGACGGTTTGGGAGATCCCGATAGACCCTTGCTCCCCTAATATAGATTGCGGTAGCGTATGCACCCATCGCGCAGGTGCATTTTAATGATGTAAACCGCGCTCTTGGGGATCTATTCCCCACTATTATTACTCCCTCGCAAAGACCGGAGATCGTTTTGTCGGATACCCAGTTTCCCCCGCCGCCGCCCGGTTCGCCCATGCTGGGTGGATATTCGTTAACCGATTGGGTGCAGGACAATCTGGCCACGGTAATATCGATCGTGGTC
>JALWRU010000055.1 GCA_026994095.1 Nitrospira sp.
ATTGCCCGTGCCCACGGCGGCGTACTGCTGGGAAACAATCCGCCGGAGGGTGGAGCCGAGTTCAGTCTGTTTTTCCCACTGACTTCGCCAGACATTGCGCTTCGCTGACCCACTCCCGGATCACCGCTAGCCCACCCTCCCAGAAATCAGCGCGGGTGATGTCCACGCCCAGTTTGGCCAGTAACACTTCGGGCCGATCACTGCCACCTGCGGACAGTAGCTCCAGATAGCGCGGCACAAACGCCTCGCCTTCTTCCTGGTAGCGCCGGTAGAGTGACAGCACCAGCAGTTCACCATAGGCGTAGGCGTAGCAGTAGAACGGCGTGTGGACAAAGTGGGGGATGTAACGCCACCAACTGGCGTAGTCGTCCCGCAGGGTCAGCGAGTCGCCGAACATGGGGCGGTTGGCCTCCATCCACAGCCCGTCGATACGCTCTGCGGATAGTTCACCCTCGGCGCTACGGGTGGCGTGCAGGGCCATCTCAAAGCGGGTCATGGCCACCTGCCGGAACACGGTAGAGAAGGTGTCTTCCAGTTTGGAACACAGCAACGCCAGCGTGGCCTGATCGTCCGGCTGACGTCGTTTTAGCTCCGAGAACACCAGCATCTCGCCAAATACACTGGCGGTCTCGGCGGTAGTGAGGGGGGTGTCAGCGCCAAAGTATCCCTTGTCGCGGGCCAGCCACTGATGCACCCCGTGGCCCAGTTCGTGGGCCAGGGTCATGACGTCCCGGGGGCGACCCAGATAGTTGACCAGCACATAGGGGTGAGTGGATGGGGTGACCGGATGGGCAAAGGCCCCGCCGCGTTTGCCTTCACGCGGATCGGCGTCGATCCAGCGGCGGTCAAAAAACATCTGCGCGATGTCGGCCATCTGCGGCGAAAAGGCACCGTAGCTGTCCAGCACCATCTGTTTGGCCACCTCGAACGGTACCGGCGGCGGCTCGCTTAAAGGGGCGTAGCGGTCGTAATCGGTCAACTGCTCCAGCCCCAGTAGCGATTTTTTAATCCCGTAGTAGTCATGCACCAGCGGGTTGGCGTTGCTACACGCATTTAGGAGGGCCTGTACCGACTCCGGTGAGATCTCGTTGGACAGATTTCGGCCGGTCATGGGGTCGGGAAAGTTGCGGATCTGGCCCTCGGCCGCATGGTCGGCTACTACCGTATTGAAGATGTAGGTGAGCAGGTGACCGTGTTGCGAAAGCCCTGCGGTCATGGCGTCAGCCGCCGCCTTGCGCACTTCCCGGTCCGGGGCGCTCAACAGGGCAAGGGCCTCTTCTTCGGCCATCTCTTTGGCGCCACCCGGCAGATTTACGGTCACTCGCATGCGGGCCAGAATCTCATCGAACAGACGGGTGAAAGCCTGCCGTCCGGTATTGCCCATGCGGTCCAGAATCAGCTCTTCGCCCTCGGTCTTCCGGTAGGGCCGAAAGTCGCGCTCACAGGCTAAATAGTGACGGTAGTGGGCCAGCTCAGGGGCCTCCTGTAGCGGCCCTGCGATGGCTTCGTCCAGCGCACTCCACTCCAGCTCTAAAAACAGCAGGTGGGCGCGGATATCGGTAGCGGCTTCGCGGATGCGGGTTACCAGAGCGCCAGCCTCGGCCACGCGGGTGTCGCCAGAGAAGGTCAGATCGGCAAAGGCGTACAGCTTGCCGATCCCTTCACTGATGGACTCCAGTTCACCAAGGGCCTCGGCAAGGGTGGCGGCGGTCATGCTGCCATCCGCCAGTTGGCCCCGGTAGCGGGCCTCAAAGTCGGTGGCACGGGTGGCCAATGCGGTCAGATCAGAGTCGATCTGCGGGTCGTCGATCCGTTGATAGAGGTCGCTAAGGTCCCAGCAGATGCCGGTGGCGCCGTGTGCGGTCATGTTCTCTCCTGAGGTCGGTAGCGTTAAGCGGTTGCCCGCCTGTTTGGCAGGCCACTATACTGGATCAGCGGGTGCGGTAGGGGAGTGCCCCATCAAACGATCCGCACTTTATCGCCATTTAACGTGTCTCATACCCATCATAAATCAGCCGCCACTGAGTCGGTGCAGGTCTATGTCTTGACCTGCTCCGACAGCCGCGATGAATCCACCGACCAGAGCGGTCGATGGATTGTCGAGCAGCTACAGAAGAACGATCATAGGGTGAGCGGCTACGGTATCGTACCTGACGAT
>JALWRU010000056.1 GCA_026994095.1 Nitrospira sp.
TGGAACTGAAAGCGCCGCCCGCCCGGAAATGAAAAAATGGGTTTGACGACCTGCCCACCGGCTGCCGTTATGCGGGTCTGCATGGTTTCCAGATCGGTGGCATACAGGACCACCAGCGGGGAGTTGCCCTGGGCTGGCTCGCCGGTATAGAACCCGCCGCGCATGCGGCCATCGTCAAAGGCCGTGTATTCGGGGCCAAAGTCGGTAAACGCCCAGCCGAACAGCTCGCTGTAGAAGGCCTTGGTGGCCTGTAAATCGCTGGACCAAAACTCGATATAGTCGATACGGCCTTGATTTTCGTGGGGCATAAGGGCACCTGCTGATGTATCGATGTAAACGCGCACAAAAAAGCCACCCGAAGGTGGCTTTTAAATCGTCGATACCGGATGTGCAAATGGAGCGGGAAACGGGATTCGAACCCGCGACCCCGACCTTGGCAAGGTCGTGCTCTACCAGCTGAGCTATTCCCGCAATCTGCACTTGGATAAGGCGACCAGCGCCGCCCCAACCGAACCAACGAGGGGCGCAAAGGTACCACAACAGGCAATCGGGTGCAAACCCTCTTTTTTGAAAAGGCACTGTAAAACAGGTGGCTGAACCGATTTAATTCGGGCTACGGCTGGAGCCTGGTCGCGGCTGGTTGCGGAGACATTCCCTCCGGTGGAATAAGTCTGGTGTTGACCGGATTTACGGGGATAGCAGGGTGCGCTGCCCGGCCCGGCCCGGCCCGGGTCGGATCGGGTGAGGGTGGCGGGCCGGGTAAAAGGGGCCAGCTTGTGCGGATAACAACGACTTCTACCATGCACTCGGCCCATCCGGGTGAGGTGGGTGGCTACGGCAGGCACGGTCTGGCAATGCTGCTGGCATTATTGGTGGGGTGGGTCGTACTCAGTGGCTGGGGCCTGTCGTCCGCCCATGCGGAAAACCGATCTGTTTCAGCACCGGTGAGCGGGGTACTGGATATTCTGATCAGTGGGTTTCCCAACGAACAGGGGCTGGCCCGTGTCATGCTCTCCAACGTGCAGGACGGCTGGCCAAGGGATACTCCGCCGTTGCGCTACGCGGCCCTCAAGATCAAACGTGGTTCGGTGCAGTGGCATGTGGTGGACTTGCCCTACGGGGAGTACACCATTCGCTTTTACCACGATGCCAACAACAACGACCATTTTGATACCGGTTGGCTGGGGCTGCCCAAGGAACGGTACGGGTTTTCCAACAATGCCCGCCCCCGGCTGGGGCCTCCCAGCTATCAACGGGCCCGGTTTCAGTTTGGTCAGCCCCATATGCTCACCCGCCTGAAGGTTCAGTAAGCGGTGGCTCTGGTTGCAGTCACGAGTGATAGCGACTAGTCTGCAAGCGTGGGTAGGGAGTCATCCGCACCGGTTTTCCTGCTGGAATTGAAGCAGGATCATTGCCCGGATTCACCGGGCATTCAAGCGCATCGGAGGTGGTCCGGTGCAACCAACACGAGCAATCATGGATAGAGAGATTGATATGCGTTATACCCCTCAAATTGCAGCACTGGTGGCGATCCCCGCCGCACTGCTGCTGGCCACCACCCTCAGTTTTGCCGGACCTCATGCAGATGTTGCCAGCAAACATGCCGATACCTCCCTGTCCCACGGTAAAGCCATGATGGAACATGGCAAGAAGGGCCACATGGACGAGTTGGTCAAACACGGTAAAGAGACCGTTTCCCATGCCATGGAAGCGATTGAACACGCCAAGGAAGACTTAAAGGCTACCAAGTCCAAACACGTCAAAGAGTTCATTGTTCATACCGAAGAGGGTATCAGCCATGTGAACGAGGCCATGGAGCACGCCCGCATGGGGCATAAGGATGTGGCCATGAAACATGCCAAGAGCGGTATGAAACACCTCAAGGCCGGACGTAAACACCTGTAGACCGTCTGCCTACCGCCCCCCCCGGCCCGGTTGTCTATTGGGTCGGGGGTGTCGCGGTGGGCGCCATGGCCATCTCCAGCATCAGGATGATGTCCATGTTATTGCGATGCTTGGCCAGGTCCCGCGCAGTCTGGTTGTGGCCGTTTTTCAGCATCGGGTCGGCCTGATGATCCAGTAGCCACTTTACTGCGGCGGTGTGGTTGTTTTTGACCGCCCAGATCAGTGCTGAATTACGGTCTGCCTGACTGTTGGGCTGACGGCTGCGAAATACCGCATTGACGTCGGCCCCTTGCAGCAGTGCCAGTTCCATCATTTCAATATCGCCGGTCATGGCCGCCCCCATAAACGGGGTGATGCCGTAGTCGTTGGGCTGGTTCGGGTCGGTGCCGTAGTCCAGCAACATCATGCGAATCTCCCGCGCGGTACGGGGACGGGCGGTGCCTGCCACCATAAACGCAGTATCGCCCAAGGGGCCTTTGATATTGGGGTTGGCGTCCGCATCCAGCAATTTTTGAACGATTTTCACCTCGCCGCGCAATGCGGCAAACGCCAGCGGATTACAAAACTCCTTGGGTGGGCAGTCCGGCTCCAACGATACCCCCCGGCGCAGGTGAAAATCGATTGCCCGCACGTCACCAAATTGAATGGACTCTTTCAATGACGGGTCCATACCGGTAATTTTTGAGGCCGTGGCGCAGCCGCCCAGCAGCAGTGATGCCCCTGCGACAACGAACGCGAGGGGAGCGACAAACAGGTGGTTAGGAGGGGTCATCATGGGGTTGGGTACCTACTGGAGTAGCAACGACCTGTGCGGGCACAGTCAAGGTCAATCAAACATGTCTTTAATGCCGGCAAAAAAGTTCTTGGCCAACTCCTCTTCCGGCCCCTCCGGCTCCTCTTCCTCGGTGGCGAGCAGCGAGGGGGGGATATCGGCCAGAAAGCGCGACGGGGTACAGTCGAATTTCTCGCCGTACCGCTTGCGGGTGATGGCCCGTGACAGGGTCAGCCGCTGGCGTGCGCGGGTGATGCCCACATAGGCCAGACGGCGCTCCTCGGCGATCTTGCCATCCTCTTCGAGATTGCGGGAGTGGGGCAGCAGCCCCTCTTCCATACCGGCCAGATAGACGTTTTTGTACTCCAGCCCCTTGGCTGCGTGCAGGGTAATGATGGTGACCCTTCCGTCGGCCTTCTCTTCGTCTTCCATTCGGTCCAGCAGCGACAACAGGGTCAAAAACCCGGTCAGGGTCGGGTCCAGTTCGCGGGTGACGTAGCGCGACAGCATGCCCACCAGCTCGCGGGCGCCATTCAACCGGGCCTCTGCCTGTCGCGGGTGGTCGGAGGTATCGGTCCAGTGGGCCTCCAGCCCGGTCACCCGAATGGTCTGCTCCAGCGCCTCCACCAGATCGTTGTGGGCAAAGGCAAACCGGAGTTCGGCGGTCATATCGATAAACTGGCGGATGCCGGTAACAGCCCCCGTTGAAACCCCGTCGATACGGCTGGCCTGATCCAGTGCATCCAGCAGACCGATCCCCTGATCGGTCGAGAAGCGGGCCGCTGCTGCCAGACTGGCGGCGCCAATCCCCCGCCGGGGGGTGTTGAGGATGCGCCGCAGGGCGGCCTCGTCGTTCTCGTTCTGCAAAAACCGCAGGTAGGAGGTCAGGTCGCGGATCTCGGTACGGTCAAAAAAACCGGTGGCACCGACCACCACATAGGGGAGGCGCGCCTCCCGCAGGGCCGCTTCAAACGGTCGGCTCTGCAGGTTGGTACGGATCAGGATGGCAAAATCCCCCGGACTGGCGGCTCCGGCGTAGCGGGCCAGATTGAGTGACTCCACCACCTGCTTGGCTTCGTCGTCTGGATCGCTGCCGATAATCTGGCCGATTTTGCGGCCTTGCCCCAACTCCGACCAGAGGTTCTTGGCCACCCGCTCCTTGATCTGTCCGATGACCTCACCGGCGGCATCCAAAATGGTGCTGGTGGAGCGGTAGTTCTGGCTCAAAATGACCGTGCGGGCATCCTTGTAGTCGTCGGTAAAGCGCCGAAACATATCCGCCTCGGCCCCGCGCCAGGTGTAGATGGCCTGGTCGTCATCGCCTACCACCGTCAGGCTGCCGTTGCCGTCCCACAACTGGGTCAGCAGCTTGTACTGGGCGGTATTGGTGTCCTGAAACTCATCCACCAGAATGTGTGGATAGCGACGTTGCCAACCGACCTTCACATGGCCGTGCAGCGAAAACAGGCGGATGGTGTGCAACAACAGATCGTCAAAGTCGACTGCATCCATCGATGCCAGCAGCTTCTGGTAGCGGGCATACAGGTCTTGAATGAATTGGCTTTTGGCGTCGGTGACCGGGAAGGTCTCTGGCGTTTGCAGGCGGTTTTTGGCGAGAGAGATCTCGGCTAAAATTTCTGCCGGTGAGGAGTCGTCAGTACCCGCCTCGGTCAGCATGGAGCGCATGAGCGAGCGCTGGTCCGGCTCACCATAGATGGAAAAATGCGACGGCAGATCAATGGCCTCGCCGTCCTGCCGCAGAATGTGCACGCACAGGCTATGAAAGGTCGAAACCGTCGGCCCCTTGCCGTGCATGTTGCCGATCAACTGGGTGACCCGCTCACGCATCTCGCGGGCAGCCTTGTTGGTAAAGGTTACCGCCAGAATACTGGTGGCGGGCACCTGTCGTACCTTGACCAGGTGGGCGATACGGGTGGTAATCACACGGGTTTTGCCGGTTCCTGCACCGGCGAACACCGCCTGCGGACCGGTTTTGTGGACCACCGCTTGTCGCTGCTCTCGATTGAGCGACGCGGTGCTGAAGGATTCGGGGCTAGACACAGGCGGTGAGGTCCATACTGGGGAGTCGTGGCAAACGCCTATCATGCCACACTCGCCAAGGCCTCCAACAGAGGGTTATTGGCCATCATGGGTGGTGCGTTAACACAGCGGTGCTCAACAGGGCAGATATTGATAGCGTTGGCACATCATGGTATAAGTCTAGGTTTCGTCACATTGAAAAAGATGTGAGCCCTACCATCCGGAAAACGCAGATGCGTGTCCGGCATGCCCTTTTTATTCTCGATCGGCACATTGCCTCTGGGAGTTTGAGGGGGTGTGTTTTTATTCATTTGGGAGGTTTGTATGTCAAATACATCCGGAGAGGGCGCGTTCCTCTTCACGTCCGAGTCTGTGACCGAGGGGCACCCGGACAAAATTTGTGACCAGGTATCCGATGCGGTGCTGGATGCAATGTTGGCCGGTGACCCCATGAGCCGTGTAGCGGTGGAGACCACGGTCACCACCGGTATGGCCATGCTGTGTGGAGAGGTAACGACCAAGACCTACGTCGAGATTCAAGACGTGGTACGCGAGGTGATCAAGGACATTGGTTACACCCACGCAGCTTATGGCTACGATTACGAGACCTGCTCGGTACTGTCGGCCATTCACTCACAGTCTCCGGACATTGCGATGGGTGTGGATACCGGTGGTGCAGGCGATCAGGGCCTCATGTTCGGGTACGCCTCTAACGAGACCCCCAACCTGATGCCCATGCCGATCGCGCTGGCCCACAAACTGTCACGGCAGTTGGCTGAAGTGCGCAAGAAGGATGTGCTGTCCTACCTGCGCCCGGACGGCAAGACCCAGGTGTCGATCCGTTACGAAGACTTCAAGCCGGTAGCGGTGGAGGCGGTTGTGTTGTCCACTCAGCACAGTCCGGATATCACCCTGCGTGAGATCCGCGAAGACATTATTGAGAAGGTCATTGAGCCGGTCATTCCGGCGGACATGATCGACATGAATCAGGCCACCATTCACATCAATCCCACCGGGCGGTTTGTGGTGGGTGGGCCCCACGGTGATGCAGGTCTGACCGGGCGCAAGATCATCGTTGACACCTACGGTGGCATGGGCCGTCATGGTGGCGGCGCGTTCTCGGGCAAGGATCCCACAAAGGTGGATCGCTCGGCTTGCTACATGGGCCGTCACATCGCCAAAAATCTGGTGGCTGCCGGGTTGGCTGATCGGTGTGAGGTTCAGGTAGCGTATGCCATCGGCGTGGCCGAGCCGGTCAGCATCTATGTGCATGACTTTGGCACCGGCACCATCCCCCATCAGGAGATGGAGCGCATTGTGCGTGAGCACTTCGATCTGACCCCCAAGGGCATTATCGAAACCCTCAACCTGCGTCGTCCCATCTATCGGAAGACCGCTGCCTACGGCCACTTTGGCCGGGAGGAAGCAGACTTCACCTGGGAGAACACAGACGTGGCCGCCAGCTTCAAGGAAGCCGCCGGTAAACTGGGTAGCTAACGTACCGACCTACGCCCGTGCCGGATTTACCTCCGGCACGGGCGTTCCCTTTTTAAGGGCCGGTGCTCATTTATTTTATGTGAGAAGGAGATAGACGCGTGTCTACTACAGAGTTAATGGACTATAAAGTCGCCGACATTAGTCTGGCGGAATGGGGTCGTAAAGAGATCACCATCGCTGAGAGCGAGATGCCGGGGTTGATGGCACTGCGCACCGAGTTTGGCCAGTCCAAGCCGTTGGCCGGTGCCCGCATTGCCGGCTGCCTGCACATGACCATTCAGACCGCCGTACTGATCGAGACGCTGGCTGCACTGGGGGCCGACATTCGCTGGTCTTCCTGCAACATCTTCTCGACCCAGGATCAGGCTGCTGCTGCGATTGCCGCCGCTGGCATCCCGGTATTCGCCTGGAAGGGCGAGACTGAAGAAGAGGCCGAATGGTGCATTGAACAGACCATCACCGGTCCGGACGGTTGGACCCCCAACATGATTTTAGATGATGGTGGTGACCTCACCATCATGATGCACGAGCGTTTCCCCCAGTTGATGGATGACGTCAAGGGCCTGTCGGAGGAGACCACCACCGGTGTACATCGTCTCTACGAGATGCACAAGGCGGGTACGCTCAAGTGCCCGGCGTTCAACGTCAATGACTCGGTCACCAAGAGCAAGTTTGACAACCTGTACGGCTGCCGCGAGTCGCTGCTGGACGGTATCAAGCGTGCCACCGACGTGATGGTCGCCGGTAAGGTCGGCGTGGTGGTCGGCTTTGGTGATGTGGGTAAAGGGTGCGCCCAGGCGTTTGCCGGTATGGGTGCGCAGGTGATCGTCACCGAGATCGACCCGATCTGTGCGTTGCAGGCCGCGATGGCCGGTTACCGGGTGATGAAAATGGACGATGCGGCCAAACTTGGCAATATCTTCGTGACCACCACCGGCAACGCCCGCGTGATTACCCGCAAGCATATGGAAGCCATGCCGGATCAGGCCATCGTCTGTAATATTGGTCACTTCGATTCGGAGATCGAGATCTCTGAGCTGAAGGACCTGGAGTGGGACAACGTGAAACCGCAGGTGGACCAGATCACCTTCCCGGATGGCAAGATCATCACCCTTCTGGCCGAGGGCCGTCTGGTGAACCTGGGTTGCGCCACCGGCCACCCCAGCTTTGTGATGAGCAACTCCTTCACCAATCAGGTGATGGCGCAGATCGAGCTGTTTAACCACGCCGACAAGTACGACAATCAGGTGTACGTGCTGCCGAAGATCCTCGACGAGAAGGTCGCCCGGCTGCATCTGGCCAAGATTGGTGTGGAACTGGACGTGCTGACCAAGGAGCAGGCCGACTACATCAGCGTGCCGGTGGAAGGTCCGTACAAGCCGGACTACTACCGCTACTGATCGGCCTTTGCCCGGTAAATTAAAAAAGGCCCCTGTTTCGGCAGGGGCCTTTTTGTTGTTTGGGGAACCGTGTGAATCGTTTACTCACCGACCGTCAGTTACACCTCCTGTCCGAACAGGGCCTGTGGGCCGATAAAACGGCACTTGCCAGCCGTGTGAAGGGGTGCCTGATGCAGGTGGGGGACCCCCTTCACATGGCGGTCAGCCACGATTCAAGCGGCTGGCATCTGCCGCCCGGTTTCAATCCGGCAGCCCGCCAGTTTACTCGCGGGGAACAACTGCAGGACTGCCCCTACCAATCGCTGGACTGCCCCAGCCATTTTGGCCGGGACGACTGGCTGACCCTGCGCACCATGGTGTGGTGGGGACACGGTATCTACAGTTGCTGGATAATCAAGGGCACAAGCGTGCCGGGTATCGCCAGATTGCTGCGAAATCAGGCCGTGGACATTGTCGCCGACGGTGCCGACTGGCAGGTCTGGCATGGGCAGGACCCGTGGCAGTGGGATCAAGCCGCCAGACTGATAGAGGTGGAGCGGTGGGTCAGCATACAGCCGTCGATCGACTATCTGAAGTTTGGCACGGTCACCCGCTTCTCAGCCACCGCCTTACAGGTAGATGAGCTGACCGAGACAGTGATGGCAGTCTATCGTGCCGGGGCACGGCTGCTTCAGAGAAGCCCATAAAGGGCCGCTGCCACCGCCTGGGTGCGGTGTGGGGCCAAGGCGCGGTAGTTATGCGCCAGAAGCGGCCGGTTTGGCCTCTTCTTCAGCGGTTTCATCACCCTCAACGGTCGTTTCAGCCGGGTCAGGAAGAGGTGTCTCCACAGGTGCTGTGCGGGCCTCTGCGGCCTGTTGATCGGCCTCTTGCCTGGCCTTTTCGAAGGCTGCAATGCGTGCCGGGTCGTTGGTGACGGTGATGTCGTCGAGCACCTGATACTGGCAGGCCAGTCGCCAGGGTTGATCCATCCCGCCAAGGCGCTTGATTTCAGTCTCATTGCGGGGCATACCCCGCCCTTCGATCACCCCAATGGTGCAACTGCCGCACAGGCCATTGCCTCGGCAGTTAAGCAACTGATGGATGCCATCGTAGACG
>JALWRU010000057.1 GCA_026994095.1 Nitrospira sp.
GCCCGCAAGGACAAGGACTTTGCCCGTTCCGACGCCATTCGTGACGAATTGAACGCAGCCGGTGTGGTCATCAAGGACGGCCCGGAAGGCACCACTTGGGAGTGGCAGGTGGGGTAGGTTTAAGAGTTCAACCGGGCACGGATTCACCTGACACCCTGTGATGACCGAAAAGAGGGCTTGGACCGTTCCCCCGAGGGTGTTGATCGCCTGTTGCTGTGGAGTCTGCCCGTGCAATCCAAACTCTTCCCCCCCCCGTCTGAAGAAGAGCCCCCCAAACCCTCCAAAGGCGCCCTCTATTCTGGTCCGCTGGCGGACTACGGCAATACCTCGGCACACCCACTGCCCAAGAATGCCAAGCTCCCGTGGGAGAAGGAACCGGCCGACCGCCCAACCGTTACAGATGGAGTCGCCGCTGATCAGGACGGACCACCTCACCCCCCGCCACCTGATGACCAAAACGAACCGGCGCTCCCCCCCTCCGATGAGCCACCGTCGTTTCAGTTCACCGGTACCGGCGAGGAATTCTTCCGTATCTGGATCGTCAACATCTGCCTGACCATCCTGACCCTGGGCCTGTATTCGGCCTGGGCCACGGTGCGGACACGTCGTTATTTTTATGGCCACACCAGTCTGGCGGGCTCCAGCTTTGACTACCTGGCCACCCCGCAGAGTATTTTGCGCGGGCGGGTGGTGGTCGGCATACTGGTGCTGTTATACATCATCGCCATCACTTGGTTACCGGCGATGGAACTGGTATTCTGGGGTATTCTGGCGGTGGCGCTGCCGTGGGTGGTCATCCGTGCCATGCGGTTTAAAACCACCAATAGTGCATGGCGTAATATCCGCTTTCGGTTCGATGCCCAGTATGCGGAGGCTTGGCGGGTGTTTGTTGGCAACGCCATTCTGTCGGCACTCACCATTGGGCTGGCCTTTCCCTATTTTGTCTATCGCAAGCAGACCTTTTTGCTGGAACACTGTCAACTGGGCGACAGCCATTTTCGGGTGGCGCTGGGACCGCGCCCTTACTACAGGGTTTATGGTATTGCGGTCGTGGCCTGGGCCGTTGCGCTGGGACTGGGGATATTACTGGCACTGCCCACCGGTCAATTGGTCACCGCCAGTACCGTCCAGTCCCAATCGGCCAACTGGATGGACATGATCTCGGCCTTGCTGGCGGTGGTAGTGGTCACCGGTACCAGCTTCTGGGTGGCCTCCTTCGTCCAGAGCCAGACCACCAACCTGCTGTGGAACCACGCCGCCATTAATGAACACCGCTTCAGTTCCCGCCTGGAGGTCCTGCCATTGATGCGATTGAACATCGTTAATGCGATGGCTGTACTCATCTCCTTTGGCCTGTTGATACCGTGGGCCAAGGTCCGTTCCACCCGCTATCGTATTGAACAGATGCGCCTGCTTGCAGTCGGCTCGCTGGATCAGTTCAGCGGCTCAAACGACACCGATCACCGCGCTGTCGGCTCTGAACTGGAGCAGGTCATGGAGATCGACCTGGGCCTCTAATCCCGTGGGAACCACGCCATTCAACTAAACGCCCGCTATATGGACGGTCGCACCTCCGAGTCCCGCCCGGTACAGGTGCGCTTGTCACCACCGGATACCCTGTGGCTGGACGGGCTAGGCACCACCCGGCGCTTTACCCTCGATCAGGTGCAGATCGGCGACCGGCTGGGCACCATGCCGCGCTCCTTCACCCTGCCGGATGGCGCACGGCTGGAGATCGACGACAACGACCGCGTTGATGCGGCGCTGGCTGAGATCGGCTACTTCTCCCGCATGACACTGGTGGCCCGCCTTGAAGGGCGCTACCGATGGGTGGTCATCGCCACGCTGGTCACACTCGCTATATTAGGCCCGTCCGTTGCCTACGGCATTCCGTGGCTGTCCAGGCAGGTGGCCGAACGACTGCCACCGGAGACCGACCGGTACATCTCCAGCAACGGCCTTCGGTTCATGGACCAGGGTCTGCTTGACCCAACCGATTTAACGCCGCTGGAGCAGCGCCGTATGGAACGCCTGTTTGCTCAGGTTACGCAGGATACCGACCCCCGCTTTACGTTTGAACTGGCCCTGCGCAGCAGTAAACAGATGGAGGCCAACGCCTTCGCCCTCCCCGGTGGCACCATTGTGGTGCTGGATGATCTGGTGGCCCTGGCCCAAAGCGACGATGAAATTCTGGCCGTGCTGGCCCACGAAGCAGGCCATGTGATTCACCGCCACACCCTGCGCCAGATTCTGCAAGCCAGTGCCATTTCGTTGCTGCTCAGCGCCATCACCGCTGACGTGGGGAGCGCCATGAACATCGCTGTGGCGCTGCCGACCATCCTGGTGGACTCCAGCTACTCCCGCGCCTTTGAAAACGAGGCCGACAGCTATGCCGGGAAGTGGATGGCCGAGCAGGACAAAGACCCGCTGGCACTCACCCGCCTGTTGGCGCGGATGGAGAACGCCTCAAACGACAAAGATGGCAATGAAAACAGCGCCCAGTCAGGCCTCTCCAATTATCTGTCCAGCCACCCGTCCACATCTGCCAGAGAACAGGCGCTTGAGCAGCTGACCGATTAGGCCCTTAAGCCACCCCCGGCGTACGACGCATGGTGCGGCTGCGGATCTCCTCGGTCACCTGGCTGACAAAATCATCGATCGGCAGGGTCTCCTGCGCCTCTTCGCCATAGCGGCGCACGGTCACGGTACCGTCGGTCTGCTCCTGCTCACCGACCACCAGCAGGATGGGGATCTTGCTGGTCACTGCCGCACGGACCTTTTTGCCCACCTTGTCGTCAGAACGATCGACCTCCACCCGTACCAGCGCGCCCCGGAGGGTCCGCTCCAGCGTATCGGCATAGCCCACAAAGCGTTCACTGATCGGCAGCACCCGCACCTGCACCGGTGCCAGCCAGGTGGGGAAGGCGCCACCGAAATGCTCGATCAGGTAGGCGATAAAGCGCTCGTGGGTGCCCAGGGGTGCCCGATGGATGATGTAGGGGTGGTGCTCCTGCCCGTCCGCACCGGTATAGGTCAGGTCCATGCGGTCCGACTGGGGCACGGCAAAATCGAGCTGGTTGGTGGAAAAGGTCTCCTCACGGCCGGTCACGGTGCGAAACTGCACGTCGATTTTAGGGCCGTAGAAGGCCGCCTCTCCGCGCACTTCGGTAAAGGGCAGGCCGGACTTCTCCATGGCCTTTCTCACCAGCGATTCGGTGCGTTCCCACGCCTCCGGCTGGTTGACGTACTTCTGCTTGCCCCTGGGGTCGTCCGGATCCCACAGGGACAGGCGCATGTAGTAGTCGGTGATGCTCAACAGCTCAAAGTAGCGGGCGTGCATCTGCATGACCGCAATAAACTCTTCTTCGATCTGCGCTTCGGTGCAGTAGATGTGGGCGTCGTTCATACACATGCCACGCACCCGCAGCAAGCCGGAAAGCGCTCCGTGGTCCTCGAACCGATAGACCTGACCATACTCGGCCAGCCGCAGCGGCAGGTCCCGGTAGGAGCGGGGACGGGCGGCAAAGATGCGGTGGTGGTGGGGGCAGTTCATGGGTTTGAGGTAGTAGGTCTCCTTGACCTCCTCACCGCTCTCCCCGGCCTCCTCCAGCACCATGGGCGGGTACATGTCGTCTTTGTAGTACGGCAGATGGCCCGACTGGTGATACAGCCCATCCAGGGTCACGTGGGGGGTGCTGACCCGCTGATACCCGTCCTTGAACTCCTCCTCCCGTGCCAGCTTCTCCAACTCGTCACGGATGGCCGTACCGTGGGGTAACCACAGGGGCAGCCCCTTGCCCACCATCGGATCGATGGTATACAGATCCAGTTGCGGACCCAATTTTTTGTGGTCGCGTTTGAGCCCCTCCTGATACCGCTTCACGTGGGTTTCCAAGACCTCTTTGGACTCGAACGCCCACGCATAGATGCGGGTCATCATGCGGTTGCGCTCGTCACCACGCCAATAGGCCCCGGCAGTTGCCCGAATTTTAAAACAGCCTTTGGGAATCTTGCCGGTGTGCTCTACATGGGGCCCGTCACACATATCGACAAACGGACCGGACTCATAAAATCCCAGTTCGGTCAGATTGTGTTTTTGCGCCAGCTCCTCCGCATATTCCGCCTTGTAGGGCTCCCCCATTTCGTTCAAACGGGCCAGGGCATCTGGCAGAGACAGGTCCTCCCGCTCAAACTTCTGGTTACGCTTCAGGATATGGCGCATGCGCTTTTCCAGTTCACCAAAATCGTCTGGACCGATCGGCTCTGACAGCACAAAATCGTAGTAGAAGCCGTCGTCGATGGGCGGCCCAAAGCCGCGCAAACTGCCCGGTCGCATCTCCAGGACCGCCTGCGCCAACACGTGGGCCAGGGAGTGGCGCACCCGATAGAGCGGGTCATCGTTGTTGCGGTCGCCCAGGGCGGTATCGATTGCCTGATTTGTCATAGTCCGGTCGTACCTGATGGTGCTGGAGTGGATCGGACCCTACCGATGCGGCAAGGCCCGCGCCGTACGCCCAGGCGACGGCGGGCCTATGATACGGATTTTGACCGGTACAGGCACCCGCAAAACCGGACGTCTGCCTGATTTATCTGAATTTGGTTGGTAGCCCGGCGTAACAGGTCAACAGCGCCGGGGTAATCTCCGGGGTAACGTCGGTGATTCCCGGTCAGCGTTGTGCGAGCAAGCTCAGCAGTGCGGCAGGGATGTCCTGCAACGAGCAGACCTGATCGATTTTACCAGTCTCAAAGGCGGCACGGGGCATGCCGTAAATCACACTACTGGCTTCATCCTGAGCCACCGTGCGTGCGCCTACGCCTTTCAATGAGGCGATACCCTCGGCACCATCGTGACCCATGCCGGTGAGCACAGCGGCCACCGACTCGGCTGCCAGCACCGCAGGGACCGAGGCAAACAGGACATCTACCGCCGGTTTTTGATGGCATACCGGCGCGCTGTCTTGCAGACGCACCCGCATGGCGTTGGGTGTACCGTCCACCACCATGTGGAAGCCGCCCGGTGCGACCAGCGCTACCCCCTGCATCACCGGGTCACCGTCCTTGGCCTCCCGTACTTCCATGGCAGAGATCTGGTTTAACGACTCGGCAAAGGTACGGGTAAAGTTGGCAGGCATGTGCTGCACTACCAGCGTCCCGGGGGTATTGGACGGCAGCTCGGAGAACACCTGACGGAGGGCCTCGGTGCCCCCTGTTGAGGCCCCCAGCAATAGCAGGTGGCGAACAAAATCCCGTTGATGGGTCGTGGTGGATGCGGGCAGGTTACGCTCGGTTTTTGAAATCACACCACTGCGCTGCTGGGCCTGCACATCGGCGCGCGCAGCCGCCCGGATCTTGTTGGCCAGATCTGCGCCCAATTCACGCAGGCCGTTAATTGTGGCCGGTTTCCCCATTACATCGATGGCCCCTTTGGACAGGGCCTGCATGGCCATTTCACCACCGTGCTGGGTCAATGAACTCAACATGACCACCGGCAAGGGGTGCTTGGCCATCAATTTTTCTAAAAAGGTGATGCCGTCCATTCGCGGCATCTCAATATCCAGTGTCAGCACATCCGGCTTTTCTGCCAGAATCATATCGCGGGCTTCAAATGCGTCCCGCGCACAGCCCAGCAAGTCGATGTCGTCAATGGGGTTCAAGGCATCGGTCAGCACCTTGCGCACCAGCGCTGAGTCGTCAACGCACAATACCTTGATAGATGTATCCATGCTTATGCCCGCTCCTGTTTGCGTATGGATGCACCAGGTACGGTCACCCGCATCATCGGCTGCACACGCCCGCCTTTCAGTGCCACGGGAGGTTTGCCGCTCTCTTTGACCCATACCTGTCCGCTGGCAATCTCCAGAAATACCGACCGACCGGTCGAACCGCCCACCGCCACGGCTTGATAGGGAATCCGTTTGCCCTCCAACCACCCTTTGGCGGTGGCCAGATTGCGTGCGCCCACAGCAAACCCCGACAGATTCTCCGATACCTGTGCACAGCCAAACAGGCGGATGACCGAGTGCTCACGGCGGGCGCCCAAGTGGTGAGCTGCTGCCAGAAACAGCGGCAAACCCATGTCCACAAAACGCCATGGGTTTTCTGCCGGCTCTCCGCTGGCAAGCTGGTTTTCGGGCAATACCGCGTGCAGAATCCCCCCCACACCGCTTTCCGGATCGTACACCGTAACACCGAGGCACGAGCCCAGGTTGCTGGTGACGATAACGTCAGCCGGGTTATCACTCACTGCCATGTCACCGATAATCACCGTCCTGGTGGGAATTGGAACACGCAGTGACTGTTTGAGGTCAACCATTGGCAGCTTGCTCTTGATCCAGCCTGCGACTAGAACAGGTCCATATCGTTAAAGTCGCCAGCAGGGGCCGGTTGACTGCTTCCTCCTGCCGCCGGGTCGCCACCACTGGGTGAACTGCTTTTGGTGTTGTTGTTGCTCTGATGTTTGTTGCCCCACACCACCGACTCCAGCGAGCTGATCAAGTCCCTGAGGCCGGTCACTTCCGAGCTGAGCACTTCACCAGAAGTGGCCGAGGTCTCGGCGTTACTGGCAGCCTGCTGGGTGACCTGCTCCATCTGCTGCATGGCATGGCTGATCTGGCTGATCACCGTCGACTGCTCCGAGCTGCCCTCGGCAATCCGCTCCACCAGACCCGACATTTCAACCGCCCGCCCGGTAATCAGCTCCAGCGCCTCACCGGCGGAGGCCATGATTTCCACACCCTTAACGGCCCGGTCAGTGCTTTCAGAGATCATTGCGCCGGTCTCCTTGGCAGCAGCAGCAGAGCGCTGGGCCAGGTTACGGACCTCATCGGCCACCACCGCAAAACCCATTCCGGCTTCACCGGCACGGGCTGCTTCCACCGCCGCATTCAATGCCAGAATGTTGGTCTGGAAGGCGATGTCATCGATGATGTTAATCACCTTGGCAATCTCTTCAGATGAACTCTGAATCTGGTGCATGGCCTCGGCCATGACCGTCATCTGCTCATTGCCGGAAGTGGCCGCAGCTTTGGTCTCGTGGGCCAATGTGCGGGCGCTGTCAGCATCCTGGGCGTTACGCTGGGTCTTGTCAGACAACTCAATCATGGTGGCCGAGGTCTCTTCAATTGAGGCCGCCTGTTCAGACGCCCCTTCCGCCTGCTGCATGCTGGCTTCAGAGATGTTCACACAGGTGCTGGACACCTTCTCGGAGCCGGCAGTCAAGCCACTCATAATCTTCAGCAGCGGCCCGACAATACTGCGGGACATGATCCAACCCAGCAGGATGCTGACAGCAATTGCGATGATCGACATCACAATCATCATAAACTGGGCATCCGAGCCGATCTGCGAGATCACCCCCTGTACCGCGTTCATTTTATCCGACTGGGCGGCCATCATGTCGGCAGCCTCTTTATGCAGGCCAATGCCCACTTCAATAAGCTCATCCATACCGGCGTGGGCCGCATCCGACGACTCGTTGGCCAACAGCACCATGTCCATGGCGCTACGGGCTACCTGGATAAACTGGGCGTGAACCTCCTGAATCAACTCATAGTTGACCGTTCCAACAACCTGCTCCTGCAAGGTATTAAACTCGTCCAGCAGCTCTGGAGAGCTGGCGCTCACATAGCGGAATGCGGTCAAAACCTGACTGAACACTACCGCCTGCTCGGTACCAGACAGGCCAGCCAACCGTACTACCGCCATCATGCGCGGGGTCGTCTGGGACAGTTCGGCCAGCAGGTTCTGGGCGCTGGAGCGCTGCTCCAGACTTTGCAGGTGCCGGTCCATCATGGTATGAGCCGAGTCGGAGAACTTGTCCGTCATGCTCACCATTTTCTCAAGCTTGCTGCGCTCGCCTGCTTGCAGCTCCTTGCCAAGCACGGTGCTCAAACCGACCTTGGCTGCGTCGATGTGATTATCAAACTTCTGCCGCAGGGCCGGAAGTGCTTCCACCTCCAGTACCGACATATACTCGCCGGTCATGTCCTGGGCTTTGAGCAGCGAGTCCTTGATATCACCCGCTAAACGGCTGTGCTCAATCTGCTCTGACAGGCTCTGCTCGGTATAGGACAGAATGCGGTTGATGCTGTTGACTGCAAGCCCGGCAGTGATTGCCACCATAACGGCGACCGTCAAAAACGCCCCGACTACTTTTTGCATCAATGTCATGTTTTTTAACATTTTTCTATTCCCTTAGAAGGCCCCATCAAAAGTCCAATGATTAAATGAGTCCGTTGGACCCGTGGTAGGCGTCGTCCGCCAGCATCTTTTCAATATCAATCAATACCCGCACATGGCCGTCTTCTGTGGATACCCCGGAGACGCTGTCGCCTACCAGCGCGTCGCCACAGGGGGGCGGTGCAAAAATCGTTTGCGGCTTGATTCGAGCCACGTCGCACACTCCGTCCACCACAATGCCCATCAAGACCTTGTCCGACTCACCTTCCAGCTCCAGCACCACGATGCTGGTGCGGTCGGTGTAGTCCACCACCGGCAAGCCGTATTTGATGCGCATGTCCACTACCGGGACCACACTGCCACGCAGATTCAGGACCCCCTTCATGTGCGCAGGCAAATTCGGTAGCTGGGTCACCGGACCCACGCTGATAATTTCGCGCACCTGTTGCACCGGCACGGCATACTCTTCATCGACCACCTGAAAGGTGAGGTATTTGTCGGCCCACTCCTGGTCCTTCTTGCTGTCGT
>JALWRU010000058.1 GCA_026994095.1 Nitrospira sp.
GGTGCCGAGTTGATCCGGGTCGCGGAAGATGCACACGGTCGGGTGGATTTACGGGCGGGGCTGGCGGCGTTGGTGGCCCACGGTCTGCATCATGTCCTGTGTGAAGGTGGCCCCACACTGGCCGGTGGCCTGTTGCAGCAGGGGTTGGTGAACTGTGTGCGCTGGCTGGTGGCCCCCAAGGTGTTGGGTGATGGCTGGCGCAGCAGCATTGACGGGCGGGCGCCGCTCACCGCCGATCAACTGGTCGCTGGCCTCGGACTGACAGAGGTGACCCAGCGTTCGCTGGGGGACGATCTGCTGGTGGCCGGAACGGTGCCCCGCTAGGGTCGAATCGTTGCAGGGCTTGGCAGCCGTCCCCCGGACAGGCTATTTTATGGGCCGCAGTGTGTACCGTAGTGGACACCTTGCGGCAGAACTCTATGGAAGGATTTGCCCCCATGTTGACTCGTTTGACTCGCCCGTTCGGGGCGTTGGTACTGCTCATGACCCTGATGCTGGCCGCCGGAAGTGTGCCCGACGCACAGGCGGAAGACATTGCCCTGCGCAAGGTGTTGGCCAATGCCACCGCCGGTGGCGCCATCGGCGCGCTGGTGGGCACCGCGATTCTGGCCTTTGCCGACCATCCGGGTGACAAGCTGGAATTTATCACCACCGGTGCTGCACTGGGGGTGTTGGCCGGTGTAGGGTGGGGGTTTTACGACTCGTCGCGCTCCTACGTCTCTTACGAAGATGGCCGTTTTTCGGTGGCCATGGGCCAGCCGGTGGTAGAGCGTGTTGATCGCGGAGCCGACCGCCAGAGCGGTGGTGTGATGGTGGTGAGCAAACTGGTTGCGGTGGGCTTCTAGGGGACTGCCCATGCACATCGGCATCCCGCGGGAGATTAAAAATCAGGAGTCCCGCGTGGCGCTGCCGCCGGAGGCGGTGGCCATCCTTACCGGAGCGGGCCATACGGTCACGGTTGAGGCCGGTGCGGGGGTGGGCAGCGGTTTTTCCGATGACCACTATGCCGCCGCCGGGGCGACTCCCGGCGATACGGAGGCGGCGTTTTCCGCCGAGTTGATACTGAAGGTCAAGGAGCCGCAGCCGGATGAGATTCGGCGCTTCTCCGCAGGACAGGTGCTGTTTACTTATCTGCATCTGGCGGCCGACCGCACCCTCACCCACGACCTGATGCAGACCGGCGTGACCGCGATTGCCTATGAGGCGGTGACTGACGATGAGGGTCGCCTGCCCCTGCTGGCCCCCATGAGCCGCGTGGCCGGGGCCCTGGCGGTGAGTGTGGGTGGATCGCTGCTGGAGCAGCGCAACGGTGGCCGTGGGGTGCTGCTGGCTGGGCTGGGGGGCGATAGTGACCTGCCCGGTGGACAGGTGACGGTGGTAGGGGCCGGGGTGGTGGGGGGCACCGCCGCCCGCGTGGCCGCCGGTATGGGGGCGCAGGTGACCGTGCTGGACCGGAATCCGCAGGTATTGGCGGACCTCAAGGCGGTGGCCCCCACCATCACCACCAGTGTTAGCGACGAGGAGACACTGGCCGGCCTGTTACCGTCTACCGATCTGTTGATCGGCGCGGTGTTGATCCCCGGTAGCCGTGCCCCCCGTGTGATTACCCGCGCCCATCTGGCGCTGCTGCCCAAGGGGGCGGTGGTGGTGGACGTGGCCATCGATCAGGGCGGCAGCGTGGAGGGCATCCGCACCACCAGTCATAGTGCACCGGCCTATGCAGAAAACGGCGTGTGGCTGAGTGCCATTGCCAACCTGCCGGGGGTGGTGCCGCTCACCAGTACCCGTGCCCTGGCCGGGGCGACCCTGCCCTATATTCAACGGCTTGCCGGGCAGGGCTGGCAGGCCGCCTGTGACCCGGATCACCCGCTGGGGCGAGGCTTGCGGGCCGGGGTGAGAATGCACGATCACAGTATCTGCCACGCGGGCATTGCGGAAGCCTTTACGCTTCCCTATAATCCCCCGTTCTGATTGAGGCAGATCCGGTCCTGTTCTACGGGCCGGTTGGGGGTTGTCGGGGCGTAGCGCAGTCTGGTAGCGCACACCGTTCGGGACGGTGGGGTCGGAGGTTCAAATCCTCTCGCCCCGACCAGCCCCCCTTCTGTCTGACCGTCCGGCTCCCGCGCCGCAGATCACCCCCCCCTGTAT
>JALWRU010000059.1 GCA_026994095.1 Nitrospira sp.
TTTGCCGCAGCACCACCCCCATCTGTTCGGCCACGCTCATAAAACGATTGCCAAACACCTCCAGCCGCACCGGGTCCACCTGGGTATCCCTGTTTTTGACCTCATCCGAATCCTGTTGATCGGTCAGCATCAAGACGCCGGTTGCATGGACTTCGGCGTGGAAGCCAGCGTCCACCAACACGGTGCCGGTAGCCTCCAGAATCAGCGCCGGGCCGACAATCGGCGGACCGGGTGACAGCGCTTCCCGCTGGTAGACCGGCACACCCTCTTGCCACCCTCCATCCAGCCAGATACGGCAGTGATCGACCGGCGTTGGAGCACCGCTACCGACCGTCTCTCCCACTGCGGGGGATGGCTGCCGGGAGATGACCTCCACCCGCGCCTGCACCACCTCCACCGGAACCCGATCCCGGCGGTGAGAGAAACGTTCCTGGTGACGTTGTTCAAACGCCTCCCGCCACTGCCCGTCTGCCGGTTGTGCAATCGTCAGGGTCGACTGGCTATCCCGGTAACGCAGGTCAAGCAAACGCACCACCGACAGGGCCGCCTCCCGGTCAATCCGGGCCGTCACCGCTGCCCGCCCCTGCGCTTCCAGTTGTCTCCAGACGGGGGTCAGCTTGTTGATGGTCTGCTCATCCAGCGTCCATGAGGCGACTGGTGTCTGACCATTCCAGCCCGGATCAGACAGCCCCATGCCCAGCGCCGATAACACCCCGGCCTGCGGATGCAAGAGCACGGTCTGGATCGCCAGCTCACGGGCGATGGCACAGGCATGCTGGCCTCCCGCGCCGCCAAACACCACCAGCGGGTAGTCGCGCACATCCACCCCCCGCTGAATCGAGATTTTGCGGATGGCCTGGGCCATGTTGCTGTTGGCAATGGTCAAAAAGCCTGCGGCCAGCTGCTCAGGGGTGGAGATCGCCCCCCTATCTCCACTCAGCGACGCTGCCAGTTGCGTTAAATGCTGCTGTACCCGCTGTGGCTGTAACGGCAGTGGAAAGCGGTCGGGCTGCAACCGCCCCAGCGCCAGATTCAGGTCGGTCACGGTCAGTTCGGTGGCACTGTTCCGTCCATAACACAGCGGGCCGGGGTCGGCCCCGGCGCTGTCCGGCCCCACCGTCATGCGCGCCCCCCGCACGCGGCAGATCGAGCCGCCCCCCGCAGCAACCGTATGGATCGCCAGCATAGGAGCCTGCACCCGCACCCCGGCAGTGACCGTTTCGTACATTTTTTCAAAGGTGCTACCGGTCGGATCGTCCACTCGACATACGTCGGTGGAGGTCCCCCCCATGTCAAAACCGACGGCCCGCTCCATACCGACGCTGGCCGCCACATGGGCCACCGCCACGACACCGCCCGCCGGGCCGGACAAAATGCCGTTGTGACCACGAAAGGCATCCGCCCCGGTCAACACCCCGGAAGACTGCATCAAGAGCAGTTCCGAACCCGGCAGTTCTGCCTGCAAGGCCGCCAGATAGTCGCGCAACAGGGGCGACAGATAGGCGTCCACACAGGTGGTATCACCTCGCCCGGTCAGACCGATCACCGGAGCCACCTGACTGGACATCGAGACCCAGTCAAACGCCAGCTCCTGCGCCACTTCAGCCACCACCTGCTCGTGAGACGGATGGGCATAACCATGCAACAGCACGATGGCCAGTGAGGTCACCCCCTGCGCTCGAACCTGGGCCAGTTGTGACTGCACCCGGTCCCGGTCCAGCCGGGTCAGCACCGTGCCGTCAGCCGCCATGCGGGCGTCGATCTCCACCACTTCCTGATACAGGGTGGCCGGTTTATTGATGGCCAGAGAGAATAGCTCCGGTCGGGCCTGTGTGCCGATGGCAAGGGCATCACCAAAACCGGCGGTGATGGCCAGCGCGGTCGGACGACCGGTCCGCTCCAGCAGGGCATTGGTGGCCACCGTGGTGCCCATGCGAATACGGCAGGGCGGAATGGCTGCCTGCTCCGCCAGCCCCATGGCCTGACGAATGGCAGTCAAGGGCGCCCGGTCGTCGGACAGTACCTTGACCGTCTGACTGGTGCCGTCCGGCGCACGGGCGATGCAGTCGGTAAAGGTGCCGCCCCGGTCGATCCAGAATTCCCACATGCCTTGCATGACGCTATGGTACGGGACCAGACGTTACAATG
>JALWRU010000060.1 GCA_026994095.1 Nitrospira sp.
GGCCGACCGGGCCGGCAGATCGTTCGGCAGGGGCCAACGGGGGCGAACTGATCTTCGCCATGACCTGCTGCACATGCGCGGTAGCCCGCTCCCGATCACCATCCTCGGGCAGATGGATCACCCACAGGCGCTCCAGTTGATGATCGAACGCAACAACGGTGGTATAGAACGACAGGTCCAGCTCTGGCAGGTTCAGGTCGTCCTCGGCTACTACCGGCAACCGCTCCAGATGGCGCACAAAATCGTAGGAGATCACCCCGGCAAAGCCGCCGATAAACGGTGGTAGTCCCGGCAAGCGATGGGTACGGTGTTCATCCAACAGCCGACGAACCACCTGCAAGGGGGAGCCGTCCGGGACTGCCAGCGGTGCGCCGTCGGCGTCGGTCATCTGAAGCTGATTGTCGTGCAGGCGTAGGGTGAAGCGGGGGTCGGCACCGATAAAACTATACCGGGCCAGTGCGGTACTACCGTTGGCGCTTTCCAGCAAAAACGGCCACTGTCCGCCCAGTCGAGCCAGCAGGTCTGCGGGGGCGACATCTGGCAGTGGAATCCACGCGGCCACCGGTAGTGGCAGGGGGTGGCAGGCCGATGCTTCGTCGATACCTACCCACTCAAGCTCGTGGCAGGACTGCGCCATGCGCTGCGCCTTTCAACCCGGATGGAGACGGGCCGCGCAGCCAGAGGGTTCGCGCTGCCCAAAGGGCAGATGATACGGACGCAAGCGCGTGGCTGGCAAGCCGCTTGGCGGATCAGCTATAAAAACTGCCCACCAGCGAGCCGACCACCAGATGCCAGCCGTCCACCAGCACAAACAGAATCAGTTTAAACGGCAGCGAAATAATCACCGGCGGCAGCATCATCATACCCATGGACATGAGCACCGACGACACCACCATGTCGAGCACCAGAAACGGAATATAGAGCAAAAACCCGATCTGAAAAGCGGTCTTCAATTCGCTGATCACAAACGCGGGAATCACCACATGCAGCGGCAACTGGGCCTGATCCTCCGGTACCGGCGTGCCGGAGATGTCTAAAAACAGCCCCAGATCTTTTTCGCGGGTCTGGGCCAGCATGAAGCCCATCAACGGCATGCGGCCTTTTTCCCAGGCGGCTTCTTCAGTCATTTCACCAGCCAGATAGGGCTGTAACGCGGTGCTGTTCACCTGCTGCCACACGGGGGTCATGATAAAAAAGGTCAAGAACAGCGCGAGGCCCACCAGCACCTGATTGGGTGGCACACTCTGCAACCCCATGGCCTGCCGTAAAAACGACAGCACCACAATGATGCGGGTAAACGACGTCACCATCACCAGAATGGCCGGGGCCAGGGTGAGAATGGTGAGTACAAACAGCACCTTGAGACCGGTGACCAGTTGGCCGCCTCCCTCCCCTGCCCCGTCACCCACCGTCAGTGAGATGTTAGGGAAGGCCGCCTGCGCCCAGGCGGAATCCGGCACCAGTATCAGTGCCAGCAGTATCAGAATCCCGGTTTTCATACGTTGCGGGACTGCAACAATTTAAGGTGTCGCTGCAGGTTGCGCGAGGCGCGGGCAATGGCCTCACCCGCCTGCTCGTCATCCGCCTCCTGAAGGGCCTTGGAGAACGGGCTGCTGGGTGGAGGCTGCGGGGTTTTGCTGGCCACTTCGTCGGCAGCGCTGTCGGATTCAGGGGGAGCCGTGATCTGATCCGGGTCGTTACCGGCCCCCAGATCGCCCAGTTTGGCCATGCCGTTGGGGCCAACCCCTACGACCAGACGACGACCGTCCACATCCACCACCACAATATTTTGACGGGCACCCACGGCAGCGGTCCCCAATACCCGGATGGGCACCCGGCCACCGATTGGCATCCCCTTAAAGCGACGCAACAGCGCCAGACCTCCGTAGAGCAAAGCCAACACAATGGCCAGACCGGCCACCATTTTGGCACCGCTCTGCCACAGGGACGGTGCCTTGACGACCCCCACCAACGGCGTGGTATCGGCTTCGTTTGCCTCTGTCGATACAGGCTCGGTGGGTGCCGTCTGCTCGATTGCCGGAGCGACCGCCTCCGTCGCCTGGGCCTCCGGCACCGAAGTCGCGGCGATCGCCACCGTCTCGACAACCGCCTCGGCAGGTGTCTCGGAACCGGTGCGGGTGGTGAC
>JALWRU010000061.1 GCA_026994095.1 Nitrospira sp.
CAACTGGCGGTGGATGGTGCCCGCTGGATGGTGGAACAGGCGGCCCGCTACCCGCAAACCGATTGGTCGTTTGAGTACTCGCCGGAGAGCTTTACCGGCACCGAGCCGGACTTTGCGGTGCAGGTGTGCGAGGCGGTCACGGCGGTATTGAAACCGGCCAGCCGTCACCCGGTCATCATCAACCTGCCGTCCACGGTGGAGACCTCTACCCCCAATGTCTATGCCGACCAGATCGAGTGGTTCGGGCGGCAGTTTGGCGACCGGGCGGGCATCACCTTGTCGGTCCACCCGCATAACGACCGGGGCACGGCGGTGGCGGCGGCAGAGTTGGCGATGATGGCCGGGGCCGAGCGGGTGGAGGGCACCCTGTTTGGCAACGGTGAGCGCACCGGCAATGTAGATGTGATCACACTGGCCATGAATCTCTATACCCAGGGGGTCGATCCCGGCCTGGATTTCTCGCACATGGAGGAGGTGATTCAGGTGGTGGAAGAATGCACCCGTATGACCGTACCACCGCGTCATCCTTACGCTGGGGAGTTGGTCTTTACGGCCTTCTCCGGCTCTCATCAGGATGCCATCAGAAAGGGGCTTGCGGCCCAGCGCGCCGACGGGCCGTGGCAGGTGCCGTATCTGCCGCTGGACCCACGGGATGTGGGGCAGGGGTTGCACCGTTTGGTGCGGCTCAACAGCCAGTCGGGCAAGGGTGGAGCGGCGCATCTGTTGCAGCAGACCCACGGCTTGCGGCTGCCCCGTGCCATGGAAATCGCGCTGGGAGCTGCCGTAAAAACGGCCACTGACGACTCGGCCAGTGAGTTGGACGAGGCCGGGTTGTGGCAGGTATTTGAGACGGCCTTTATGCCGACGACACCATTGCAGTTAGTCGCGTTCTCTGGTGCGTCACCGCAGGGGGGTGGTGATGTTCGCCTGTCGGTGGAGTTGTGCTGGCAGGCCCGGTCCCACAAGGTAACAGCGATCGGTAGCGGCCCGTTGGAGGCGTTGTGTAGCGCCATCACCAAGGTGGTGGAGTTGCCGATTCAGGTCGGGGATTTTGTCCAGCACACCACTGGGGATGGGGCCGAGGCCAAGGCCGCAGCCTATGTGCAGGTGACGGTGGGCGATGGTCCGCCCTGTTACGGAGCCGGAGTCCACACCAGCGTGGTGGAGGCGCCGTTACGGGCGTTGGTGGCAGCGGTGAACAATGCCCTATAAGGTACCGGATTCGATCTCTTCGAGATAGATGAACTCCGGTGATTTTACGCCGGAGGCGACCCGCATTTTGATGAGCTTGGGCGATTCAAAAAAGGCCTTGGCTGCGGCGGTAGATGACCAGCGTGAGTAGTGCACGATCATGTTGGGGTCTTTTTGGTAGTTGAGGATCTGGTAGTGCTGCTCTCCTGCCTCTTTGCGCAGGGGGGCGGCGCTGTCGAAGATGGTTTTCCAGGCGTCGTAGTCGACCACTTCGTGGATGATCAGCACGTAGGACAAGAGACATTCCTTTTAGTTGGGGGGAGTCAGGGCATCAATAATCGTCGTGGGAATACGGGCGGGTTTGCCGTCTTTCACACAGGCCATGGTGGTGCCGCCGGTCACCAGCACGGCACCGTCGCTGGCGCGCAGAATTTCGTGTTGCAGGCCAAAGCGCACCTTGCGCACGTCGGTCACGCAGGTGGTGACTGTCAGCAGGTCGTCGTACACCGCCGGGGCTACATAACGAGCGTTGACTTCGGCCACGGTGAACAGCAGCCCTGCTTGCATCCAGTGGCTGAAATCGACCCCTTTGGCGCGTAGAAATTCGGTGCGGGCGCGTTCGAAGTAGCGCAGGTAGTTGGCGTAGTAGACCACGTTGCCGCAGTCGGTATCTTCGTAGTAGACGCGTATATTCATGGGCTGTTATGCGAAGGAAAAAATGAAGAACACATAGTGTAAACCCGAACGCCTGAATTTAATAAACCGGCGTGGGCGGTGCATATACAACAAACAATTAAGCGCCGCAGGCGTTACAGGTCAGCGGGGACCGCCCCGCCCACCGGAGGCCGCCCCCCCGCGCAACGCGCGGGTAAAAGAATGTCTCCGACGGGCGGGGGAGCGGCCCCCGCAGGCCGTTAAGTTTAAGTATTTTCGCCGCAGGCGTTACAGGTC
>JALWRU010000062.1 GCA_026994095.1 Nitrospira sp.
AAGTAAAGAGACTGCGCTGGTAGTCCCGGCGCTGGTGGTATTGCTGGACCTGCTGTGGGTTCCCCACAAGCCGGTTCGCTCGGCCCGACAGGCGCTGAATGTGGCATGGCCCTATCTGCCGTTTGCTGCAGGTCTGGTGCTGGTCTGGTGGTGGATGCCCAACGTCCATGTGATCGGTCGCCATCTGGCCTACTTTGTGGATGAACCGGGACGGCTGGCGGCGGCCCTGTTCTGTCTGGTGGAGAACGTCCGCCTGATGATATTGCCCACCGGTCTCACCATTACCCACGACATTCTGGTGAGCGGCCCCCTGTGGACGGTGACCACGGTGGTGTCATTGCTACTGATTGCGGCACTGTTGGGGCTGGCCTGGTGGTGCAGGAGGCGCGCCCCGGAGGTGACCTTTGGTCTGCTCTGGTATTTTCTGCTGATCGCCCCGTCTACCTTCGTACACCTGAATACGGTGTTGATGGAGAACCGGGGCTACTCCGCCAGCATGGGCATCTGTCTGGTGCTGGTGTCATTGGCAGCGCGGCTGTGGCAACGGCTGGACCGCAAAGTGGTGATGGCCACGGCACTGGTGGTGATCTGTGGCTCACTGCTGGCGGTGAGCGCCCAACGGCAACTGGTGTGGGGCAGCGGCATCCGCCTGTGGCAAGACACGGTTGCCCGTCAGCCCCACGGGGTATCGGCGCGCATCAATCTGGCGGTGCACTACTTCAGGAATGAGCGCATGGACGAGGGCGAGGCCCTGTTGTTGTCTATTCTGGATGATGTGCCAGACAATTCACTGGCCCTCAACAATCTGGGCTGGCTCTATGTGGCGCAGCAGCGGGATGCGGAGGCGGTGCCGATCCTGGAGCGGCTGGTGGAGTTGGACCGGGGTGACCCCAACGGCTGGCGCAAGCTGTTGCAGGCCTATGAACGGCTGGGGAAACCCCGCAAAGCGCTGGAGGCCGCGCGCCAGTTGATGCGCTGGGAGTCGCGCAACAACGGCACCCGCGATTTTCGTTACGACACCCCGCTGGGTTGGTCACTGGAGAAGCGGGTACGACTGGCCCTGCGGTTGGGGGATATTGCCGATGCGGAAAAAGCCATTCAGATTTATGCCCGCTACTACACTGATGACGCCATTCGCTGGTGGTTACAGATGATGGTAGAGGCTGCTCAGGGAAAGTGGTCCGCAGCAGAGGCGTCGCTGGAACAACTGGAGCGCCGCTTTCCCGCCAGCCCTCGTCTGATCGGTCTGCGTCAGCGCTTTGAGATGGGGCGAGACGCCGCCGTGAAGCCCGGGCCGGTGACTCCGTGAGGGGGTGGTCCGTGCTGATACTGGCGCTGGTGACAGTGCTGGCCCATATGTGGGAGTTGCACGGCGAGTTTGTCTACGACGATTTGATCTACATCGTCGAGAACGAAGCGTTCAAGGATGATACCGGTCACTGGCTGCGGTTTCTGCTGGACCCGTATCTGTACGGTACCACCACCGGCCACTACCGCCCACTGGTGGCCATGAGTTATGCCGCAAACCTGGCGATGGGGTGGGGGACCTTTGGCTTCAAGGTGACTCAATTGTTGCTGCACCTGGGGACCGTACTGGGGTTCATGTGGCTGCTGACACAACTGCGCCGCCGGGTTTCCGGTCTGCCCGTGGCGATCCCGCTGGTGGGGGCGTTGCTGGCGGCGATCCTGCCCTTCAATGTCGAGGCGGTGCACTACCTGACTGCCCGTTCGTCGGTCATGTGCGGGCTGTTTTCGGTCTGGTCGGTGGCGGCTTTTCTGGCCATGCGAGGGGCCACCGCAGTGGGCCCCCGCATCGGTTGGTACCTGTTTCATCTGGTGGCACTGGTGGCAGCGGTCACCTCCAAAGAGACCGGGTTGGCACTGCCGTTGCTGATTCTCTGCACCGATTTGATTCTGGTCTGTCCAGGCCGTCCGCGCATCAGGGCTGACTGGCGTTTCTGGGTGCCGTACCTGCCTTACGGGGTGGGGCTGCTGGTGGCGTTACCAATCATGCCCAATGTCCAGCGCGTGCCCTCCTACCTGTGGCAGGTGTTTCACGATGACGGGCGTCTTCCGGCAGCGCTGCAAGCAGTGGTTGAGGCGGTGAGGCTGGTGTTGCTACCCACCCATTTGAGTGTGTCGCATCCGATTACCATCGCCGCCCGTTGGACCGATTTGGCCACCCTGCTGGCAGTGCTGGTGTGGCTGGCGATGTTGGGGGGGGTGATCCGGGGGTGGCGACGACGCCCCCTGCTGGCCTATGGGCTGACTTGGTTTTTGGTCATGATTAGCCCATCGACATTTGTGCACCTACATGAAATTTTTCAAGAAAACCGGGGCTATACCGCCAGCTTTGGGCTACTCATTGGGCTGTGTTGGGGCCTGTCCTGGCTGTGGCAGACGGCCCCGCTCCGGCGGCGGCAATTGTCGGTGCTCATGCTACTAGTGGCCAGTTGTTATTTAGCCATTACGGTCACCTACCAGCAGGTGTGGGCGACCCAAAAGGGGTTATGGCTGCATGCGGGCACAGTCAATCCGGGTGACTGGCGGGTCAGTCACAACCTGGCGTTTGCCTATGAAGACCTGGGTCAGGATCATCACGCCCTGGAGCAGTGGCGCAGGTTGTTGACCCTGCAGCCGGACTATGTGGATGGCTGGATCGGGCTGGGCTCGTTACTGCGTCGCATGGGTCGTCCGGGGGCCGCCATTGGCATCTATCGGCAGGCCTTGGCGCTGGACCCGCAGGATGGCCGTAGCTGGAACGGGCTGGGCATCGCCCTGCAACAGACCGGCGACCTGTTTGCTGCCGAAGAGGCGTTCCATGAGGCCACCCTCCGGGTGCCTGAGGGGGGGGATGGTTGGAATAATCTGGGGGTGCTGCTGGCCTCCAACGGGCGCTTGAAAGAGGCGCGACAGGTATTTTTACGGGCGGCGCAGGTGGATGAGCTGCCGGACGGGGTGTTTCGTAATCTGGTACGGGTGGATGCGGTGTTGGGGTACTGTGCAGAGGCTGCCAAGGCCTTTGCCACAGGTCAAAAGAGCGGTGAACTGGTGGCCAGTGACAGCGCTATCCAACCGCTGCGTCAATTGATGTTCCGACGCTGCCCCGATCACCCGCTGGCACCGCCTGTAGATGAATAATCAGCCCATAAGGCCGAACCGGGTGCAGGTACGGACCCAAACTTGCTTATATAGCAGTTACCGGCGTAGGGTGCGCCACAGTAGCGGGGCCATTTGTACGCCGAAGTGTTTGATGTAGTGTAGATTTATGCAGTTTTTTCGCACAATTACTGTGCCCGCCGGGATTTGGGCAAATTGCCGATGAGCGCAGCGCCGGGTGCAGGGCTGTTGCGGAATTGGGCGATCTGTCTGTGCAGCGCTTTGCTCAGCCTGTGCCTGCTTGCGCCCGCCCACGCCCAGTCGGTATCCCTGCGGGTCAGCCCGGAGCATATTGACCCGGATCGTGAGCCGGTGGGGGAGGCTGCCGAAAAAGTTCGTGACAAGGGCGAGAGCCCTGGCGCGATTACCTGGCTGCTGGACCGGACCAATACCTCGGTGAGTGGGTATTTTCGGAACGAAACCGCCTATCGCTACGTGACCCCCGCAGCCTTTTCCAAGGTCTTGAATGTGGCCCGGATGGAGACCATTACCCCGGTGGGCGAGATCATGGAAGTCACCATGGTGCCGCGTATCGCCTACGATGCGGTGTACGACCTGGAGGATGTGGATACGGTTCACCCCCGGCGTGGCCCCTCGACGATTCTTACGGAGGAGCAGACCACCGAAATTCTCAATCAGCTCAACGGCGAAAACGTGCGGCTGGTGGAGGTAAAACGCGGCGAGGCGACCATTCGTGAGCTGTATCTGGATGTTCATTTTGAGGATTCGGATCTGCGCATTGGCCGTCAGATTGTGCGCTGGGGTGTGGTGGAGGGTGCGCGGGTTACCGATGAAATCAACCCGCTGGATTTCAAGGAATTCATCCTCCGTGAGGTGCAGGATCGTTATGTGCCGTTGATGATGGTGAAGTGGGACTACTATCTGGATGCGTCCAGCATCCAGATGTTGTGGATCCCGGAGGTCAAGACCCATCAACCGGCTCCCAAGGGGACCGAGTTCGAGCAGTTTCAGTTTTTACCGAACCTGCAGGTGCCCGACAATGGTGTGCAGAATGCCGAGTACGCACTCAAGTACACCTTTACCTTCAAGGATGCGGATGTCTCACTGAGCTATTTTGATACCTGGGATGACTTTCCGGCTGCATTCCGGTCGATCATCGCGGGTGAATTTGCCACCGATCCGGAGGTGGATTTTACCCCCAAACCGCCCCGCCTGAAGATCCTCGGGGCCACCTATACCAAGGCCATCGGTCCAGCCATCCTGAGCCTTGAAGCGGCGTTTGTGCACAATAAGGAATTTGGGACCTTTCTGGGCCAGACGGCCTCCAGTGGTGCGGCCCGTGGTGGTGAAGTCAATCGCAATTACGTCAAGTGGGCGATGAATGTGGACTTTACCTTCCTGTCCATCGATTGGTCGCTACAGTATCTGGAGGCCGATATCCTGGGGTACTCGGAGGAGATTATTCTGGATCAGCGAGATGTGGTGCATGCGGGTTTTGCTCGCCGGACATTTTTTAATAATCTGGTGACTGCACAGGTACTTGCCATCCATTTTATCAACGATGACGAGTGGGTGTTGCGGCCTCGGGCAGAGCTGCTTCTGGCCGAAAATATCAAGCTCACTACCGGGGCTGATATCATGATAGGGAATATTGCCGATGTGGGGCCTCGTGGTGAACCGCTACCGGGCCAGTTCCACTTCGCCGGATTTTTTCAGAACAGCTCTCGCATGTACATGGAGATCGGCTATCAGTTCTAGTTGCCCCCTCGATCGAATCAGCCCGCCCGGATGGCTACGGCGGAGCCTTGCTGCGCTGTTACTGTGCGGGGTAGCGGCCTGTACCGGCGAGCCGTTCCCGGACAATCCGGGCCAGTCGGGCGTGCGCGATGTACCGTTTGTCGATACCTTTGCCTTTGATTTTGCGACCGGGGTATTCGATCGTGGCTCCTTCGGTGGTCGCGATTCCAGTGCCAATTTGCGTATCTTTTCAGCCGCCGACCAGCGCAACCTGCTGGCGGCCGCCAACGTAGAACTGGCCACCGATCTGGGTGCGCCGGTCGGGTCGGTCAGTGGGCTGGTACTGGCGGGCAGCGAGCCCGCGCAACGGGTCCTGATCGATGTGCGTGACTTTGACGGCAACCCGGTGCAGGACGTGTTTTATAACGGTCTGGGTGGGGTTCCCGACTTTGTGGCCACCGACGGCACCTCCACCCAGGGCTCCTTTACCGTATTTAACGTGCCGGAGGGGGAGGCCTTCTTTCTCGGCGGCGGCGGTGGCCTGGGGGTGGATCATGTGGGGGTGTTCGACCGTTCGATCTCTGTCAAACCGATGCGGGTGGTGCCGGTATTTGTGGCCGAGACCGGCCTGACCGGACCCATCACCGATCTGATCTCCCAGCTCAATGTCTTTCCGGTCAAACTGTCCGGGGTGGGAATGCAGCAGTTGACCCGCTTCTCTGACGATACCGGTCTGTTGCAGGAGACCCCACTGGTGGGTTTCCGCATTGTGCTGCCGTCCAACAGCCAGTTTCTGGTGCGCTCGGAGGCATTGGGATACGACGTTACCTATCAGGATCTGGACACGGATTTGAGTGACCTGGGTGGGGCGGTGGATCTCACCCGTTTTGTTGAGGTGCTGTCCAACGGCACCATCCAGCGCTGGTATCGGGAGGCCAACTTGCCTGCCGGACCGGAACTGCGGGACGCCAACGGGCGGATCCAGGGCACCGGTATTCTGGTGGGGTCGGTGTTCAGCGGCAACCAGAGTGCCCATATCCATAACCGCATCGGTGTGTTTAACCAGCAGGGCGAGCCGGTGGGCAAGATTTTCCAGTTTTTCGCGGGCTCATCGCTGGTGCCCGCCGGGACCGGACGGTTTGAAGATACCACCCAGTTTGCAGTGCTGGATGTGCCTCCCGGACAGGTCTATGTGCGGGTGACCGGTTTTGTGACTGGCTCTGGTTTTGACACCCCCCAGTCGGGTGTTACCGAGGCCGAAATCTTTGCCGACAGCACCACTTTGCTGGAGGTAAATGTCGCCGGTGCGGGCGTGGCCGGAGCGTTGGGGTTACAGATTGTCTCCTCCGTGCGCGGCAAGGTCACCCTGTCGGACCTGATTACCGAGGTGACTGATGTGGCCATCGATATCAACGGCTACGCCCCCGGAGATATGGCCAATCCGGGTCCGATTCGCTCTCAGACGACGTTTAACGGGACCGAGTTCCGTATCCTTGAAAAGTCCCGTCCCGGGATCTCGCTGGTCACCGGTTTCCCCGACCGTTTTGATCAGGTGGATGGGAACGTATTGCTCAACGGCACCTACGTATTCAAGGTGACCAATCCGCCCGGTGGTGGGCCGTATGTAGACACCTATCAACGCATCGGCATCAGTCGGCCCAACGCGTTGCCGACTGGCGATCTGGAGGTGGTCCGCAATTTACAGGTGTTCACCCGTACCGAACTGGAGGCCATGGCCGCCGTGGCTGGTGTGGTGCTGGACCCCAGCCGTGGGGTATTGATTGGCCGGGTCATTAACTCCGCCACCCTCCGTGTGCCGGTAGGCATTGAACTGGAGGTGCGCGATGAGGACGGCAACCGGGTGGGCGAAATGCGCTACTTCGATGAGCAGAGCCTGCCGCAGGTGCTGGACTCCACCACCCTGCGGGGCGAGTTTATCGCCTTTAACGTACCGCCCGGACCGGTATTGCTGAATGTCAGCTCCCTGAATGACTCGGGCAGCCGCTTTACCCACGTCTTTGCAGGCGGGATCAGCAGCATCGGTACGGTCTTTGTCGGCGATGCCCCGGAACCGCTCATCAACGTATCGGGTCAGGTGACCGATATTGCCCGCACCGGAGTGAGTGGTGCAGTGTTGACCTTCCGTGGTCAGCCCGACCCGGCCAACAGCCAGATTGGTTTTCTGTCCACGCCCGCGTCCGGGGGCAATGTCCCCGGCGCTTTCAGTGCCGATCTGGGTATCGGTGGACGTTATGTGGTGTCTGCCTCCGCAGGGCCCAACTTCTATCAGACCCACAATCTGGTACTGTCGACCAGTGTCTCCAACCAGCGTGGTAGCGAGCTGTTTGCCATTCGGCGAGGCACGGCACAGGCGGTAGCCGATGCCATGACCGCCGCCGGCACCCCCACCACGCTGGACCCGGGCAAAGGGGTGATCTTTGGGCAGACGGTG
Source organism: Nitrospira sp. (assembly GCA_026994095.1). Taxonomy (GTDB): domain Bacteria; phylum Nitrospirota; class JACRHL01; order JACRHL01; family JACRHL01; genus JALWRU01. The sequence continues at coordinate 7,310 of JALWRU010000062.1, forward strand.
GTCAAGGGCTGGACCAATAATGTTGGCTCTTCGCGCACCATTACCTCTACCCTGGCCGCGCCGACTGCGGTGTCTGCGGTGCTGCTGAATGGTGATAGTCTGGCGGATATTGTGGTGGCCAACAGTGCCACTGATCAGGTGTCGATCTTTTTTGCCCAGCGGGATGGCGATCTGAGACTGGCGGCCAATATTCCGGTGGGCCTGAGTCCGGTGGATTTGCTGGGGCAGGATGTGGACGGCGATGGTATTGGTGACGTGCTGGTATTGAACCAGGGCTCTTCCGACGTGTCGGTGTTGCTGGGTAACGTGCGTGGTATCTTCCGGGAAGATCCGGGTCGACGCCTGCAGGTTGGGGATGGGCCCATTCAGATCGCGCAGGGTGACATGGATGGTGATCGCCAGTTCGACGATCTGGTCATCCTCAACCGCAATGCCGCAACGCTGACGGTGTTCCTCCGTACTGATGAACTGGTGTATCAGGAGGCCTCCTACTCACCGTTCTCGCTGGATGGTAGCCTGCCTGCATATATGCAGTTGCGTGATGTGGACCGGGACGCCTCCAACGACCCCCGTATCAATGTGGGGCCTGCGTTGACCGATGTGGTGGTGGTGATGGAGGGCTCCGACAGCATCGAGACCTACATCAATGTGGGCACTGACCTGGTGCGGCAGCGTCCGCTGACAGTGCCCAACGGCTCCCGCCCGACCCACGTCATTCGGGTGGACATCAACGCCGACGGCAACCCGGCCATTGATCGGGATCTGGAGTACATCGTCCTGTTGACCCTGAACGGTACCCAACTGGTGCAGGTCATCGAGCAGCAGGGGAATGCGGCACCGGTCAAACTGTCCGAACTGGCACTGGATGCCGGTTGTGGCGCACGGGATATCTTTTTGCAGGATGTGAACGGTGATTTCGGGCTGGATCTGGTGGTCTTGTGCGCGGGGACCAAAACCATCGCGATCTATCTGGGCCACGACGACGGCAGCTTTTTCAAGTGGCAGTGTGCCTCGGCTGGCTGCCCCCGCCCTCCCCTGGCGACTGGCGGGATTCCCACCGGACTGGTCACCGGTATCTTTGATCTGGTATCGGGTCTGGATCTGGTGGTGGTGACCCAGTCGCCGGATGAACTGGTGCTGTTCTCCGGCACCGATGATCCGCTGGAGAACATTGTGGTTTCGGTGGCCAACCAGAGCGGCGCCAAGCAGTATGACGTGGTCTATCTAAATGCCCAGGGACAGCCGGTTACGACGACGGCGACCGATCCGTCCGGCTGGTTTGCGGCGGTGAATGTGGACCCGGGCAACGTGTGGGCCTTTGCCGACGGCGGCACCAACGGCATGCGCCG
>JALWRU010000063.1 GCA_026994095.1 Nitrospira sp.
GCTACCACGATGGCTCGACCGCTACAATCTTGAAAGGCCTCATGGTAGTCTGAACCATCTGCCGCCAATCAGCAGAATCCAGAGCCAAACCTGTGAACAACGGTCGTAGAATCCACACCTAGGGAGCGGCTACGGTTTTGCTCTGCGCCAGCGCCGCGTTGACCTGATCCAGCCGTAGCTGGGTAGAAGTCACCTCCGTGTCAGCACCCAGCTTGGTGTAGGTCGTCACCGCCTTTTTGAGGTACTCCTGGGCCCGTTTGCCATACAACTCGGCCAGCCCCACATAGGCGGATGCTGCCTCCATACTGGGGCCTTGCTGCTCCAGCTTTTTAGCGGCCTTTTTCAGATGCGACTCGGCATCATCAACCTTACCCGACCGCATGTAGAGGGTGCCCAACCGTGCGGACGCACGGGCGGAGTAGGTCTGGTCACCAGACAGATCGCTCAATAATTGCACCTGCTGAAAGGCCATTTCAGCCAGATTGTTTTTGCCAGAGCGGGCCAGCGCATGGCCCAGAAGATACCAGTTGGCGGGATTTCCCGGCTCCTGCTTCATGGCCTTTCGGTAGGCCCCGTGGGCCCGCCGCACATCACCCAGCCCAACCACCACGGCCACCTCTTTGGCAGCACCAGGACCGGCCAGATCGCCTTCGTCATACCAGTCTGACAGGACCTTGGCGGCAATCGACGCGTCGCCGTTCTCCAGCCCTTGCAGGGCCTTCCAGACCTCCATGCGGCGACCCGGTTTGCGGCCCGCAGCAGACAGCCTGGAAATCGCTTTGCCAAATAGCTCGTGCTCTTCTGGCAGCAGCTCAAAATCAGGCCCTTTGGCCTCCACAAATGCCTTGACCACCCGGTCCGAGATGTCTGCAGCGTCACTGGCAGGCGGCGATATCAGCCCCCCCCCTGCGACGATTACTGCCAACAATCCAATCAGCCACCAGCGATTTAAACGCGATCGGTGCCCAACATGATGAATTTTGGTCATGTTCCCTAACTTTCCTGCGCCGTAACCCCCACGGCGCGACTCCTGTAATCGTCCTCGTACTGCACATCCCTGGCCCCGGTGAACGTCGGGAGCGGTATACGGTACCTCAACTCTAATCATTTTGTCGCCGGAATCGCTCCCACTTTTCTCCCAGATGTTTTTTGGGCACATGGCTTAAAAACACACTGATGCCAGCACTGATCTCGTTGGCGAGCTCCAGCACCTCCCGCTGGCCCATACTCTCGACGGCCTCTGGCGCCTTAATCGTAAGCCGCGCAAAGGATTCCTGCGCATGTTTACGACCATCAGAGAGCCGCTCAGACATGGGCAGGCGAACCTTTTCCCACTGCCCGGCAGACGAAAAAAAGTCCTCGGCCAGCAGGTCGCCTGCCTTGGGTCGAACAGGGTGCAAAAAATGAACCAGATTAAGCATATGGGCCAGAAATGCTGTGGTTAACGCCTCGGTCGTGGCCAAACTCTGATGAGGGGTGGGTGAGATCACTCCGTTTACCAAAACGGTAAGGCGACGGACCTCGTCGTGCAGTACCCCGGAGGCTGCCCGAAGAGTGGCGGCGCTGGGTCGTTTTCGAGCCATGGGATGTCAATGCTCCCTTCCTTGGGTAACGTGTGCGTATGGTACCCCACGCAACACAGGTACAGACCACCCGGAAACAGGAGGTCCATCTCCTTTCCCGTCGGCTGATGAGGCCTGTATATAAAGCCCTAAAACTTGTGTTTGGTCAGCGCCCGGTAGGTTACCAGTACCAGGAAAAATAGCATCACCGCCACTTCAATGCCCAGAATGAAGTAACTCATCATACGGTCCTTGTGGTGGCGGTCCGGGTCGCCGGAATGGCTCGAACCCTTGGGGGGTATCGCCGGGCTGGGCCGGGCACGATCAGCCTGGCGGTCTTTGCCGACCACCTCCCACCGCAAGCGGTCATACACCCCCTTGTGGTCCGGATTTTTGAGTACCTCGTAGGCCCGGTTGATCTCCTTAAAGCGCTCGGTGGCCCACTCCTTGTCTGGATGCAGGTCCGGATGGCACTCCTTGGCCAGCCGTTTATGGGCCTTGCTGATCTCATCCGGGCTGGCGGCTGGCGAAATATCGAACAACGAATAGTAGTCGTTGTCCGCCAAATAGGTCACCTCATCGGCCATCGTGATTGATCCTTTTGCGCGGGCCTTGCCCCGCCGGTAGGTTATTCAGTGCCACTGGACTCCAGTAGCGGTATCTTTTTCTCTTCTGACAAGGCTTCCAGCTCCTGCTCCAACACCTGTACATCTGCTACCGGAGTAAACTTGCCACCGGTCAACTCGGCAATCTGCCGCAACAGCGGCTCGTCATAGCTGACCTGATTGCGGCCATCCGATCGACCCACCCCGATGGTATCAATCACCACACTCATCTGTTTGGCCTTGTAGGCCAGCTCCAATACCAGACCGTTGCCGGTGGTGGTGGGACAGCCATCCGACAACAGGATGGTACGCCGAAGGCCACCGGCCTCTGCCAACAGCTCCAGCACATATGACAACCCCTCAAACATGGCGGTTCTGCCGCCTGTAGCGATGGTCCTGGCACGCTTTTTCAGATGGGTAAAATCGTCGCTGGGGTCGGCCACCAGCACACACTCCTCGGCGAAGGTCACCAACCCTACAAAATCGCGTTCTGACGCTTTAGCCTTGCTGGTAAGCAGACGGTCCAGCGCCTCTCGGGTGGCGGCCATCTTGCTGGTCATAAAACCAAGCGACTCATCCATGCTGCCAGAGGCATCGATCAACATTACCAGCGTTTCATAGGGTACGATCTCGACCAGGTCGCCCGGCACCACCTGCAATATGCCACGGGCCATGGGGTTGAGGCGGGCCACCGCCTGATCACCCTTGACCCCCACGTCTACCCGCACCAGTACCGGCGAGCTTCCGCTATGCATATTGACGTAGGCACCCACCTCCAGCCCCAGCGTATCGCGCATGGCTTTGCCCAGCCGCACCACAGGTTCGGCATCGTCCTGATCCTGTTTCAAGCCAGCCGCGACCTCCACCGGAACGGACGCACTGGATAAGGGGGTGCTGTTTATATAGACCTGCACCAGTTCGCCCACAGCGGTATGCAGCGATTTTCGGGCAGCCGGATTGAGGCGGATTAACTGTTTGCCATCATCTTCCGCCGCCGAGATTGCCACCCGGCAGGAGATTTCCCGCCCCTTCACCCCGACCCGCAACAAGCTACCGGGCACCACCCCAAGGGCCTTGCGGTCGGCGGCGCACAGGCGGGCGCGAGGCATCCGACTGGATTCGTCGTCGCGAAAGCCTTCGGCCACGGTCATGGTGACCTGCGGGCGAACCACCTCCGGTTGGTTTTGGCCCGAAAATACCTCTAGAAATTTCATTCCTACTCCAACCGCACCCGGATGTGAATTGTAAGAGCTTATTCAGAACACTGTCAAAACGCCATGCTGCGACGCCGCACACAGGTCACCTCTGGCCCTGGAAACCCCATGGGATTGCCATCACACCTTGTGAAATTTTTTTTCTATATTTATCCGTTTCCGCCGACCTTTCCCGTAATCACCCGCTCCGCACATGGCCGGACAGACCCGAATGATGGCCCGCACCACCTTGTGTCCCAAGCGCCCGCCGGATTCTGGCTGTCAAAATGACCCTGTGGCGCGATAATTGCTGACATATTGCACAGTTCAACATGAAGGTGCCGCATGTGTTTGTTACTGCGGTCCATCCGGGTTTGTGAGGTGTATTTGTGCGTTTGATGACACGCTCTCCAAAGGCTACTGCTGCATTTATTTCGCTGGTGGTACTGATCCTGCTGGCGACTGTTGTGGTTGCATTGCAGTCGTCCCGCTCCTTCGCCAACGAGGGCACCGGGCCGCTCACCGCTGAGCAGGCTGCCCGCTATCCTGTGGCGCTTCCCACCATCGATACGGTGGTTCTCAAAGCTGACGGCACCCTTGCTGTATGGACACCTGAGAAGGTTTCAAAAGAAAAGTAGTCGCCTCTACCCACGCCCATGAACGCAGCAAATTCCAACGAGGCGTCGCAACCGACACCGGTTTGACCGATAATAGAGACGATGTCTACCAAGCGGTTTGGTGGGCCGAGCCCTCGTCTTAAGAGCCTCCATGGCAACTGACCCTCGATCCGGCCACAATGCTGGCAGCCCCAACCTGCTTCAGCGTGGTCACGGAATCCTTCCTAACCTGCCCAAGGTCATCCCTCAAGCCACCAGCCCCGGTAATGGCCCCAGCGCCGGAGCCGTCCACTGGGACGATCCACCCAGTCAGGTGGCCGGGTTCTGGCACCGGGTCTTGTCCATCGGGCTGGACCTGCTGCTGGTAAGTGTGCTGGCCAACATTCTTGGGGCCATGGCCGTGTCGGGAGAGTTGTTGGCCCAGTGGCGGCCGGATGATGAGGTGCTGGCTACCGCTAGCTACCGTGGCGCGGCCCTTGCCAGCCAACTGTTTTCAACACTGGCGGTAGCATATCTGATGTTTTTTACCGCCTATGGTGGCCGCACTCCCGGCAAGATGTTGACTGGATTGCAGGTCCAGCAACACTCTGGTGAGCCCCCCACTGGCATGCAAGTACTGCTTCGCACTGTGGGGTATGTGGTGTCTGCATCGCTATTTGGGCTGGGATTTTTGTTGGCCGCCGGGACTGCCAAATTGGGGTTGCACGACCGCATGTCTGGTACCCGTGTGGTGCGTGTAATTGCCCCTACGGAGACTTCTTAAACGGGTGCAGCAGGCGCGTCAAATCCTGCGGCGAGGGCTCGGGCGATGTCGCCAACCGGTTGGTCTGACTGGCTGGATCCTGTTGTGGCTGCTGTGCGTTAGCTCCTCCCCGGCATCGGCCAATCTGTTGTGGCACGACGCGGTGGTGGCACGGGTCAATGGCGTTGCCATACTGCAAAGTGACCTGGAGATCTATTCTCGCCTGTACGGCAACCGACTTGCCTTTGCTGACCAGCCCCCTGCCCAGCAGGAACGCCTGATCAGCGCGCTGATCCAGCACCACCTGCTGTTGGCAGAAGCGGACCGCTTTGGTGTGGCAGCCCCGTCGCCGGTCGCTGTGCAGCGCGAGGTCACATCGCTACGGCAGCAACAACCGCCACTACCAACCTGGATTGATGAAGCCGCGCTGGCAGACGCTGCCCGCGATCACCTGTGGGTAGCAGCGCTGGTCAATGCCAGAATCCGCTCGTTTGTGATGATTCGAGATGCACAGGTGGCCATCCATCTGGCCCGGCAAGGTGGACCTCGCCCGGACGAAACCGCCGCGCTGGCCCGCACCCGGATCCGCCGGATTCTGACCGATCAGGAGGCTGACACACGCCTGGCCACCTACCTTCAGCAGTTGCAAAAACGGGCGGATATCAAGCGATACACCTCTGCTACGCGAGAGTAACGCCGGTCAGACACAGTTCCAGAACGAGTTGTGGGTATGTTCCGGGTCAGCCTGCCCGGTATTGACGAACAGCAGGTAGTGCAACACCTCATGTTTCCATACATAGGGTGTGCCCAATTTGACGGTATTGGGTGCCACAAATTCACCGCTGCAACCGTCAGCATACCAACGGCAGGGGAACTGAGGCTCCATCATGACGACGGTGAGTTCCTCGAACGTGCCGCCCTGAAGCCCGGTGCACAGTTTGGCTTCATCGAAACCCGTCATCAGATAGTCGGTTAATGTCGCGTCGGTAAACAGTCCCGGCGGACCGGCCTTGTTTAATCCGGCTTCCGCCGAGTTCCCACCACCACAGGAGGTTAACAATAACAGGCCTGTCACCAGTAATAGTGGTGCGCAAAAGGCCCGTGCAGCGCTCCACATGCCCACGTCCATTCCCCTTCAACAGTAAAGTGTCAATATTTTGTCGGACCGGGTCGGCGTGGACTTGAGCTATTGCTTTAATTTTACGCACACGATGGGTGGAAGCCTCGCCCCAGGCCGGTTTGCAATACAAGAACCGGCTGCTGTGCTACGCTATCCGACATCCTTTTGTTGTCGATCGGAGTCCTCTCCATGATTCAGACCTCGCCTGCTGACATCGAATCCCTTGCTGACCATCTGTCGGCATTGGTAACCCAAATGGAGGCACGGGTACCCTATGCCGCCGTACTGGTCACCGATGAGACCGGTGAACAGGTACGCATGGGGACCAGTTCCGAACAGGTGGCCGAGACGCCGCCCCACCGGGGTGCGGTCATTACCGCCCACACCGGGCGCAGCATGATTGAGGCGTCGGTAGACGATCTGTCGCCAGAGGGGTTGTCCCGCGCCGCCGATGCAGTAGTCGCTCGCGCCGAAGACATTGGCATTGATGAAGACGCCCCTGTGATCGCCACCGGTCCGGCCACCGCCCAGCGCTTTGCCACCGAGGAGCACACCCCCTACGCAGCCGTATCGCTGGACCGGAAGGTCGACCGTGCCCGCGAGATTCGCCAGCAGATACAAGCGGCCGGGGACGCACGGGTGGTCAGCGCATTTGGATTGATTTCCCATGTGCGCTCGCGGGAGTTGTTCATCAACCGCAACAAGCGCCTGTATCAAGACCTCAAGCGCACCCAGGCGGTGGCAGGAGTCACCGTGAGTCAGGATGGTGACCAGGCGGCACTGGTGGACGGACGAGGGCAACGCGGTGGTTGGGAAGCTACCGGGCTACCGGATGAATTGATCCCCAAGCTGGTGGACGACTGTCTGCGAATTGCCGGGGCACCACGACTATCGGCGGGCACGTACGACTGTGTCTTTTCGCCCGAGTTTTCGGGCATCTTTGCCCACGAGGCATTTGGCCACGGCACCGAAGCCGACATGTTCCTCAAGAAGCGCTCCAGGGGAGAGGATTTTTTGGGCAAGCCGGTGGCCAGCGGCAGCGTGGATATGTTTGACGATCCGTCCCTGCCCGGTGCCGCAGCCAGCTATTATTTTGACCACGAGGGGCAACTGGCCAGCCCCACCCAGATCATTGAGAAGGGAGTACTGGTCCGCCCCATCACCGATCTGGGTACCGCTCATACCCTTGGAATTGCACGTACCGCCAACGGACGGCGCGAGAATTTTTCGCGCAAGGCCTATACCCGCATGAGCAACACCTATTTTGGTACCGGCTCCCACCAACTCGATGAAATGGTGGCCGATATCGATTACGGCTTCTATCTGGAACGCCCCTCCAACGGTATGGAAGACCCCAAGAGCTGGGGGATTCAACTGGAAGGGTACATGGCGTCAGAAATTCGTGACGGCAAACTCACCGGACGGGTATTTTCACCAGTGATCGTGACGGGCTATGTGCCCGACCTGCTACAGTCCATCAGTATGGTGGGCACCACCCGCGAAATCACCGGTCTGGGGATGTGTGGCAAGGGCTACAAAGAGTGGGTCAAGGTGACCGATGGTGGGCCGCACCTGCGCCTGAAAGCCCGCTTGGCATGACCCTCAAATCAGCGATCAAGACGATCTCCGGTACCGCCGGAGTGGCGGGATGGAGCCTGGTCGAACGACACCTGACCAGCCACCAGCAGTACCGTATTTATGACCGGCTGGAGTCCCAGCGTACTGCCTGCACCGATGTGATGCAGGTCACCATTCATACTGCTGAACACCACAACGGCAAGCAGGTACAGGGAGAGTCGTCATTCTCGGTAACCGGTGGTCAGGAAGTGACGGCGGAGCAGGTCGCGCTGGCAGTAACCCGCGCCAAAATGGCCGCCAATACCCCCTATCGGCTGCCCGGCCCCGAGGCGATCGCCACGCTGGAATTGGCCGACCCGGACATTCGTGACACCCCTTGGCAGGTGATCGATCAGTTGACCCGGACGCTGGTCGAGGGCAGCGACCCGCGCTCGCTCTGTGCGGCGGAACTGTTTGCCGACCATCAACGGATCACGGTGGTCAACTCCAGCGGGTTTCACGACAGCTACGAAGCCACCGAGCTATTTACCGAATTTGTGTTATTGGCAGAGGACAATCACGCCAGCGTGGAGTGTCACCACATGGCCCGCGCCCGACGCTTGCAAGAGCTCGACATGGCCGCCCAGGTGGCGCGCAACCGCCAGTGGGTAGACGACCGTTTGCGGGCCGAGTTGCCCCCTACCGGCACCTACCCGGTGGTGTTTGGCGAAGAGGCGTTGGATACCCTGTTCAATACCTTCACCGCCCATGCCAGTGGCAAAAGTCGTTACGAAGGGTGGTCGCGACTGGAAGAGGGCAAACCGTTGATTGAGCCGTTGCAGGGGGAAGCACTGCACCTGACCATCGACCCGACCCTGCCCTGGCGACTGGGCAGCCGTCCGTTTGATATCGAGGGCCAGGCCAACCGGGCCACCACCCTCATTGATCAGGGCCGCTTTACCCAGCGCACTGCGGAGAAACGGTACGCCGATTATCTGGGGATTCCTGCCACCGGGAGTGGTGGCACCGTGGTGGTGGCCACAGGTCAGCGGACCTTGGACGATCTACTGGCCGATGGGCCGGTCATTCACGCGCAGCGTTTTTCGACTTTTCACCCCAGTCTGGTAACCGGTTCATTCTCTGGCGAACTGCGCACGGCATACCTGCACCAGCCTGATGGCGCGGTGATTCCGCTCACCAAAGGCAGCCTGTCGGGTAACGTGTGGGACGCCTTTGCCAACGCCCACTACTCTG
>JALWRU010000064.1 GCA_026994095.1 Nitrospira sp.
GCCTACTGCCCCTGAAGGGATAAGTCTGGTGACGATAGACCGACCCATCAGTCAGGCCAATGTGGTCATGGGCCATCTGGGGCTGTCCCGGTCCAACCCTGATTTTTATCCGGTCACGGTGATGAACTATATCCTCGGCGGCGGCGGGTTTTCGTCGCGGCTGGTGCACCGGGTACGAGATCAGCAGGGGTTGGCCTACTCGGTCTACAGCGGCTATCGCCCGCAGGTGGACACGGGCAGCTTTTCGGTCCGTTTTCAGACCAAAAACGAAAATACCCGGCAGGCGGTGACCAGTGTGCTGGCAGAGATCCGGCGGATGCTCAGCGAGCCGGTGTCGGCGCAAGAGTTGGAGGAAGCCAAGTCCTATCTGGTGGGCAGCTTCCCCTTACGCTTAGATACCAATGGCAAGATGGCCAACCTGCTGACCTTTATCCACATGTACCGGCTGGGGGATGGCTATTTTGACGACTACCTGGCCCGCATCGATGCGGTAACCGGTGAGGACGTGTTGCGGGTGGCCAAACAGTATCTGCATCCAGACAACATGGTGTGGGTGGTCGTAGGCCAACAGGACAAGGCGGCCATACAGGTACCTTCGTCAGGGGAGTAGTCATGGCGCTGCATGGATATGGATACCGTCTTGGGCTGGTGCTGGGCTGTTGGCTGTTGGCGAGCGGGGTAGGCATGGCGGCGGATGAACTGGCGCAACTGCCTGGCAAGGCCGCTACTGCCGGGTTGACCAGTGATGGCCCGGACACAGTCTCGGTGCAGGACGAGCCCCCGGTTCAACTCAAGGCGCGGATTGTGATGAGCGAACTGCGCTACGGCCAGAACGAAGACGATCCGGTCGGCCACTCCACCAAGAATCTGAATCTGGAGCGGCGCGGGCAGAAGTTGCACCTGTCCAGTAACGACCCCACCGAAAGCCTGTTTGTGCCCGAGTTGATCTACGACTACGAGCAGGGTTTGTACTACCAGCGGCTGGAGTCGGATGACATCTTTTTTTCTTATCAGATTTCTGGCCGCGAACGGGTGCGGGCGCAAATATACCGCTGGTTGAGAATCCCGGAGTCGGAGCCGACATTCAGGTTGGAGGTGAATCGCAACCTGACCTTTGACGGCCATCCGACCACGTTGGTACTCACCGGGTTTGTAGCCGGTGGACGGATTCACGCCATGCACTGGGTATGGGAGGCGCAAGATCTGGACGGCCTGCCGGTGCGGGTGGTATTTGGCGAAACGCCGGACTTGATTCGCACGGTGGAGTACTACGATATTCGTCTGGAAGACGTACCCGAATCGCGGGTTACGGTGCCCGAGGGCATCCCGGTGATGACCGGGTTTTAAACCGTGTGATCTAGCGCATCGCGCGCTCTTGATGTGCTTGGCGCTGGAGTAGCACCCCGCTCATGGCATACCATACGGGGGTGATTCCGTTTTTGTGTGGAACCTGTGGGAGGGCGGTAACGGTGGACAAGGTATTGAACAGGCGCGGGGTCGCGACGAGTCGCGTGGCGCTCCGGTGGTTGCGTGGAACACTTGTGCTTGCCTGTCTGGGCTTGCTGGTGAGTTGCGCTGCCAAAAAGGTGGCGCCGGGTAGTTCAGAATATCGTACCAACTCCTACCACTCGGTAGTGACCGTTACCGGTAATGATGTGCCGGGGGTACTGCAGGTGCGGGAGGCCAGCGCATGGCTCGGTAGCGGGCAGGCGCGGCTGACCGTTCAGGCGGGCGAGTCGGTGACTGCCACCTATTCCGCCTGGGTGAATGGCCACGGGCGATTGATTGGGACCTGGCTGGTAGACGATGCCGAGGTGGACCGGGTAGCCCTGTACATTACCTACGGTGAAACCTTGTTAATCACCTTGAAGGGGGCCCAGTGGTTGCCGACCCATAAGGAGGGCACCCACACGGTACGGTTTGTGGTGGAGTCCCCCGTGGTGGAAACCCAGGTGCCGGAAATGACCTATAAGGTCGTCGGGCGATAGGCGGGCGATCGGGTCAATCGACCTCCGGCGCGCTCCGCACAAACGATCCTCAAATAGATGGCATGGAAGGACGGGGCATGGTCTATGGGGCAATGACCGTGTCAGTGGGGGCGGGGCAGGTGTTCAAACGGAGTGGCTGCTCCGATGGTAAAGCCGTCGATATACGGCTTGGCATCTGCACCGGCCAGCCACTGTACCAATCGTGCCGCCAGTTTGGGCTGGCCGTGAGGTCGTAAGCGGGGGACCACTGGAATCACCGAATAGGGGTTGTTCAGTTGCGCATCCCCGGCCAGCAGGATGCGCAGCTTGAGCTTGCCGGACAGGGCCAGAAAGGTGGCCCGGTCGGTGAGGGTATACCCCTCCATCTGATCGGCAATAATAAGTGTGCGGCCCATGCCCTGCCCCACGGAACGGTACCAGTGACCGGAGGGGATAATCCCTGCCGATTGCCACAACTGCTGCTCTCGCCTGTGGGTGCCGGAGTCATCACCTCGGGAGACAAAGACCACCTTGGCACGGGCAATGCGGGCCAGCGCCCCGGCCACCGGGTCGGCAGTGCGTAACCCCGCCGGGTTGGCGGGTGGCCCTACCAGCACAAAATCACTCATCATGAAGGGGGTGCGTTTGACGCCGTAGCCGTCTGCGACAAAACGGGCCTCTGCGTCGGGGGCGTGGACCAGCACCACATCCACCTCCCCCTTACGACCCAGCGCAAGCGCATGGCCGGTGCCGACGGCGATCCAGTCCACCCGGCAACTACAGTGGTCCTCGAAGGGCGGCATCAGCTTTTGCAGCAGGCCGGAGTTGTCGAGACTGGTGGTGGTGGCGATACGCAGGTGGGGGCGGCTGTCCGCCCGCGCAGCATCAGGTAACGCAGCCAGCAGGGCCAGGGCCAAGGCTGCACCCAGCCAGCAGAGCAATGAATGAAGCCACATCCGGGCCACTACCCGGCCCACATAAACAGCGCGGCCACCACTAAAAACAGCGCAAATAATCGCTGCAATACCGGTCCGGGCAGGCGGTGGCTCAGGCGGGCTCCCAAGGGCGCGGCCAATGCCGCCGACAGGGCCAATGGCAACCATCCTGGCCAGAATACCAGCCCTCCGGATACGGTATCTGGACCGGTTAGATTGACCAGCGCAAAGCCGACCGTACCCACCCACGCAATCGGCAGGCCGCAGGCGGCGGCAGTGCCGATGGACTGATGGGTGGTGAGGCCGCGTGTTAACAGGTAGGGCACAGTCAGGGTGCCGCCGCCAATGCCCACCAGCGCAGACAACCCGCCGATGCCGCCGCCCACCGCCCAGCGAGCGCCGACCGCAGCGGTCGCTGTCGGAGTAGATGGCACCACTCGGCCCGCAGCAAAGCCGATGCGGATGGCCAGCACCAGTTCAAACAGGCCGACGATCACCCGCAGCCCTTCGCCAGAGATCAGGCGGGCGCCAGCGACTCCCAGCACTGCCCCCAGCGCCAGCGGTAGTGCCAGCCCTCGTACCTGTGACCACTGCACCGCATGACGGCACTGGTGGCTCCACACGGACGACAGTCCGGTGGTGGCGATGACCGCCAGCGAGGTGCCTACCGCCACATGCACCACGGTCTCAAGCGGCATCCCTTGCTGGATAAACAGCGCACTCAGGGCGGGTACCAATATAATGCCGCCGCCCACCCCCAGCAGCCCTGCCAGCAGCCCCGATCCAGCCCCAATCAGGAGGTAGCTCACCAGTGGCGGGAGGAGCGCTTCGGTCACTTGCGGCGGGCGTGTACCGGTTTTTGCAACACCTTGGCGTTGCGGCGCTCCTGTACAGTCTGCTGCCGGTCCGGCGGCAGGGTCGAGAGGGCTGCTTCGGTAAAGCCGTGTTCCAGAAACCAGTGGCTGGTCTGGGTGGTCAGTACAAACAACTGATCGATCTGCTGGTTCGCCAGGTGCCGCTCCACCTGCGCCAGCAGTGCCGCCGCACGGCCGGATTTTTGGTAGTCCGAGTGGACCGATAGACAGGCCAGTTCGGCGGTGCCATCCGCCGGGTAGATGTGGCAGGAGGCGCAGGCGATCACCATACCGTCCCGCTCCATCACCAGAAAGTCACCGATCTCGGTCTCCAGTTGCTCCCGCGAGCGTCGCACCAGCACCCCGGCCTCTTCCAGTGGGGCGATCAGGGCCAGAATACCGCCCACATCATCGATGGTGGCAGCGCGGGTATCGTCAAAGGTATCGGCCGCCACCAGTGTGCCGACACCGTCGCGGGTGAACAGTTCCAGCAGCAGGGCCCCATCCCGGTTGCGGTCCAGCAGGTGCGCCCGTTGTACCCCGGCAGACAGGGCCTCCACACAGGTATTCAGGTCGGTCCACTGGTCGGATGCAGGGGTGTCCTTGAGCCGTTGACGGGCCTGAGGCAGGGTCAACTCGCGTACCAGTTGGCCGCTCTCATCGGTCAGCCCGGCGGTGTCGGTGAGCAGGATCAGCTTCTCCGCGTTGAGCGCAATGGCTGTCTGCTGGGCCACCTCCCGGTAGTACAGATTAAAGGCCTCGCCGGTAGGGGAGTAGCCGACCGGTGATAACACCACGACTTCACCGGCGCTCAGGTGCTGGCGGATGGCGTCGTCGTCGATGCGGCGGACCTGTCCGGTGTGTTCAAAATCCAGCCCGTCGCGGATGCCGATGGGACGGGCGGTAATCCAGTTGCCACCTACCACCGGGATCGGCACATGGGGGTGGGGGGCATTGGTGAGGCCCACCGACAGCCCCGCCTCGATCACCGCACGGCAGGTGCCGACCACCTCCTGCACACACTCCATGGCGGCGGGCGGGGTGACGCGGGTGGGGCCGTAGGCGGTGGTCGCCATGTGCGAGTCGATGCCGCGCTCGTCCAGCCGTGCCGCCAATTGAGGGCGGCAGCCGTGCACCAGCACCGTGCGAACCCCCAGCGTCGACAACAGCGCAATGTCGTTGAACAGGCCAACCTGCGCGTCGCTCCCCAACATCTCGCCACCAAACGCGATCACCACCGTGCGGCCCCGGTGCGTACGCACGTAGGGTGAGGTGTCTCGCAGCCAACCGACAAACTGGTCTGGATTCATGAACCGGCTTGCATGGTAGAAGGGGTGGCGCAGAACTGCTCGATCAGGCCGCCGAGCAGGTCGACTGTGGGCGCCAACGAGGCGATGGCCAGGGATTCGTTGGGTTGATGGGCCTGAGACAACTCTCCCGGCCCGAGGATGACGGTCTCCAGCCCCATGCGGGTCAAAAATGGCCCCTCGGTGCTATAGGTGACCGCTTCGGCCTCCTGACCCGTTAGTGCCTCAATGGCCTGCACAATGGTCGCGTCGGCGGCAGTCTCCATGGGTGGAATGCCGTCGGCCAGGGTGGCAAAGCTCACCTCCAGCCCGGTCTCTTCGACTGCGTCCCGTACCCGTTGATGGAGGGTCTCGCGCAGTTGTGACATGTCCATGCCGGGCAGGGGCCGCAGGTCGATGTGCAGGGTGCAGTCACCGCAGATGCGGTTGGGGTTGTCACCACCGTGGATGTGGCCCAGATTGAGGGTTGGTACCGGTACTGGAAAGCGCATATCCGCATGGTTACGGGCCAGATCCGTGCGCCACACCATCAATTCGTCCAGTACCAGATTCATCCCCTCCAGGGCATTGTTGCCCTGGCCGGGATCGCTGGAGTGACCGGACTGGCCGTGCAGGTGGATCGACTCCATCATGATGCCCTTGTGCAGCCGCACCGGGCGCAGGTTAGTGGGCTCGCCAATCACGGCGTACCGCCCCGGCAATTGACCACTGTCGGCCAGCAGTCGTGCCCCGGCCATGGTGCTCTCTTCGTCGGCGGTGGCCAGCAGGGTCAACGGCTGACAGAGACGACCACGATCACACTGGCGGATGGCCGCCAGCGCCAGCGCAAAAAAGCCTTTCATGTCGCAGGTGCCCAGCCCCACCAGCCGGTCGTCGGTACGGGTCAGGGTAAACGGGTCCGACTGCCACAACTCGGCGTTGTGGGGCACGGTGTCGGTATGGCCTGCCAGTACCAGCCCCTGATCTCCCTCACCCAATGTGGCCACCAGATTGGCTTTGTGGGGTGCATTGGGCAACTCGGTCACAGTGCAGCGAAAGCCCGTCTCGTCGAGCCAACCTGCCAGCAGATCGATCACCCCCCGGTTCCCCTGGTCCAAATCTGGTTGCACGCTGCTGACGGACGGGATCGCCACCAGCTTTGCCATGTCGTCTTGAATCGCTTTGAGTTGCTGTTCCATGGTCCGATTGTGCGAGGTTCGGGATCGGGATGCAACCACTCAAACCGGGCCGAGACTGGCCCCTGTCCGTACCCGGCGAAAGGGGGGCTTCCCTTTCGCCGGGAGACGATCAGCTACAGCCGACGCTGGTACCGCAGTTGGAGCACTTGTAACAGGCCCCGTTGCGCACCAGCATGCTGCCACACTCCGGGCAGGGAGGGGCGTCCTCCTGGGCCTGAAATGCGGTGGTATCACTGCCCTGAGTCGTCAAATCAGCGGCGGTTTTGCTGGCCGCAGCGCTGTCCGGGGTATGTTCAACATCTTTGTCAGTGGTCAGGAATTTGTGGCCTAACCAACGGAAGATGTAGTCAATGACACTTTTGGCGATGGGCACATCCGGGTTGTTGGTGAAACCGGCCGGTTCAAAACGGGTATGGCTGAACTTTTTCACCAGTGTTGCCAGCGGCACCCCGTACTGGAGGGCAATGCTGGTGCCGGTGGCGACCGAGTCCATCAAGCCGGAGATGGTCGACCCCTGCTTGGCCATGGTGATGAAGATCTCACCCGGATCGCCGTCGTCGTACTTGCCGACAGTGATGTAGCCCTCGTGCCCCCCCACGGAGAATTTGTGGGTAATCGACTCCCGCTCGTCCGGCAGGCGGCGACGGGCCAGCTTGGCGTCCACCTTGGCCAGGGTCTCTTGCTCCTGACTGGTGTTGAGCGGCTGAGTTCGCTTGGAGCCGTCCCGGTAGATGGCGATGGCCTTCACGCCCAGTCGCCATGCCTCCATGTAGGTGTCGCGGATCTCCTCCGGGGTGGCCTCGTTCGGCACATTCACGGTTTTGGAGATGGCCCCGGACAGGAATGGCTGGGTGGATGCCATCATCCGCACGTGGCCCATGGGGCTGATGCTGCGCAGGCCGTTGGCCGGTTTGAAGGCACAATCGAATACCGGCAGATGTTCGTCCGACAGGCCCGGAGCGCCCTCGATGGTTTCGTTCTCTTCGATGTACTGGAGGATGCTGTCGGTCTGGGCACGGGAGTACCCCAGGGCCTTCAACCCTTCCGGCACAGTACCGTTGACGATCTTCATGTAACCGCCGCCCACCAGCTTCTTGTATTTGACCAGCGCGATGTCCGGCTCGACCCCGGTGGTGTCACAGTCCATCATAAAGCCGATGGTACCGGTGGGGGCCAGCACCGAGATCTGGGCGTTTCTGTAGCCACTCTCTTCACCGATCGCGATGGCCTCATCCCAGGCGGTGCGGGCATCGTTGATCAGGTCGTCATCCAGATACTGGGTCTCCACCTGCTCGACCGCGTCCCGGTGTTTGCGCATCACCCTGAGGAACGGCTCCCGGTTGGCGGCAAAGCCGGTAAAGGCACCAACGCGGCCCGAAATCTCGGCCGAGACGGCGTAGCCGTGGCCGGTCATGATGGCGGTGATGGCACCCGCATAGGCGCGCCCTGCCTCAGAATCGTAGGGCAGCCCTTTGGCCATGAGCAGTGCCCCCAGATTGGCAAAACCCAACCCCAGCGGGCGGTAGTCTTCGCTGTTGACGCCGATGCGGTCGGTGGGGTAGCTGGCGTTGCTGACCATGATCTCCTGGGCCAGGATCATCACCCGTACCGCCTGCCGGAAGTCGGCCACGTTAAAGTCGCCGTCTTCGTTACGGAACTTCATCAGGTTGAGGCTCGACAGGTTGCAGGCCGAGTCGTCCAGAAACATGTATTCGGAACAGGGGTTGCTGGCGTTGATCGGTGCGGTATTGGGGCAGGTGTGCCACGCGTTGATGGTGGTGTCGAACTGCATGCCCGGATCGCCGCACAGGTGGGTGGCCTCGGCGATCATGTCCATCATTTCTGCGGCCGGGTAGCTCCACACGGTGCTGCCGTCGGTGCGGCTGCGGGTATCCCAGTTGGCCTTGTCGCTGACTGCCCGCATGAAGGTATCGGTGACCCGCACCGAGTGGTTGGCGTTCTGGAAGTGGACCGATTCATAGGCCCCGCCGGGAACATTAAAACCGCCGTCATAACCGGCCTCGATCAAGGCCCATGCCTTTTTCTCTTCGATCGCTTTGCAGTTGATGAACTCGACGATGTCCGGGTGGTCGGCGTTCAAGATCACCATTTTGGCGGCCCGACGGGTCTTGCCGCCGCTTTTGATGACCCCGGCAAAGGCGTCAAACCCACGCATGAAAGAGACCGGACCGGAGGCGATGCCACCACCGTTGAGTTGTTCCATGGAGCCGCGCAGGGGCGACAGGTTGCTGCCCGCACCGGAGCCGCCCTTGAACAGCATGCCCTCGGTCTTGGCCAGCCCCAGAATACTGCTCATGGAGTCTTCTACCGAGTTGATAAAGCAGGCGGAACACTGGGGCTTTTCGTGCAGCCCGCAGTTGAACCAGACCGGGCT
>JALWRU010000065.1 GCA_026994095.1 Nitrospira sp.
ACGTGATTGCTGCTGGCGGATCCCAGTACGGTATGCAGACCTTCGATCAATCCCTGTTCGACCTGCTCAACCGCAATCAGATCACGCTGGATGCGGCGATGGCGTGGGCCTCCCACCCGGACGACTTCGCCCTGCGGGTGCGCGGTATCGAAAACACCTCCGACAGTTGGGAACAGGCCGACTCCCAGGCCCAGGCCGAGCAAGAGAAATCCATGCCGGTCGACCGGTTCTAACCCACCACTGTGGCGGCGTCTTCCCCACCGTCTGAGCAGCAGGTTCGTCAGGCGGCATACCGCCTCCTCAACCATCGTGACCGCTCCCGTGCGGAACTACAGCAACGGCTACTCAAAAAATTCCCTGATGACACGTCAGAGCCAGTGGTGACGTCTGTCGTTGCCGCCCTGTGTGAGAGCGATCTGATCAACGACACCCGCTTGGCGGCACGGATGGCGGAAGAGTGTTTTACCCGACGGGGGTTTGGCCCGGCGCGGGTGCAGCAGGAACTGTCCCGGCGGCTACTGCCCAAAGCCTTATGGCAACAGGCCATGGCCCCCTTTATGGAGCGGGAGCAATTGCAGGATTCAGCACTTGCGGTCTGCCGCCGATACTTCAAGGGGCAGCCTCCCGACCGGGAGGATCACGGTGCCCAGCGGCGACTGGCCGGATATCTGGGACGGCGGGGCGTTACCAACGACCTGATTCATGATATGATCCAGCGCATTCGGGAGGGTCGTCTGTATGATGAACCGTGACCGGAGTTCGGCGGAAACCCAAAAAGAACGGATGGTTGCAGCGCCTGTACGCTGCCTTACGCTGTGGCCGGATAACCTCCGTGGCCCGCTGGTAAACCCATGAGCATGACTTCCCAGGAGATTCGAAACGCCTTTGTGGCGTTTTTTGAGGCCCACGACCACCTCCACATCGGCAGCGCGCCGCTGGTGCCGCAAGACGACCCGACCCTGCTGTTCACCAACGCTGGCATGGTGCCATTCAAGCAGGTGTTCATCGGCCAGGAGCCGCCCAGGGCCCCGTCCGCCGTCTCCATCCAGAAATGTGTGCGGGCGGGTGGCAAACACAACGATCTTGAGAATGTCGGGTATACCGGTCGCCACCACACCTTCTTTGAGATGCTGGGCAATTTCTCCTTCGGCGGCTATTTTAAAAAAGAGGCGATCCGTCACGCCTGGGAGTTTTTGACCGTCACCATCGGTCTGCCCAAAGAGCGCCTGTGGGTATCGGTCTACGAAGACGACGACGAGGCTTACGACCTGTGGCGTGATCAGGAGCAGGTGCCGGAAGACCGCATCCTGCGGCTGGGTGAAAAAGACAATTTCTGGCGTATGGGCGACACCGGCCCCTGTGGCCCCTGCACCGAAATCCACATCGATCAGGGGGCCGACATCGGCTGCGGTCGTGAGGCCTGTCAGGTGGGCTGCGACGACGACACCTGCGACCGTTATCTGGAGATCTGGAACCTGGTCTTTATGCAGTACGAGCGCGACAAGGCGGGCAACCTGACTCCGCTACCGCGCCCCTGCATCGACACCGGCATGGGGCTGGAACGGTTGACCGCCATCTGCGCCGGGGTCACCAACAACTACGATACCGACCTGTTTTTGCCGATCATCCACCGGGCCGCCGAATTGGCCGGTATCCGCTATGGCGATTCGGCAGACAGCGATACCGCCTTGAAGGTCATGGCCGACCATGCCCGCTCGCTCACGTTTTTGCTGGCCGACGGGGTGCTGCCCTCCAATGAGGGGCGTGGTTATGTACTCAGGCGCATCCTCCGGCGGGCGGCGCGATATGGCCGTAGCATCGGCCTGAAACAACCATTTTTAGGGTCGTTGATTGAGGTAGTCGTCAGCCAGATGGGCGAAGCCTATCCAGAGCTGCTGCGCGCCAAAGCGACCCTCACCCGCATTGCTCAGGGCGAAGAAGAACGCTTCTCCCACACCCTCGATCAAGGGCTGGAGCGGCTCAACGGCCTGCTCGATCAGGTGGCCAGCGACGGTAGCACAACCCTGGGCGGGGCCGACCTGTTCAACCTGTACGACACCTACGGCTTCCCGGCAGATCTGGCAGAAGACATCGCCAGAGAGCGCGACATGTCCGTCGACATGG
>JALWRU010000066.1 GCA_026994095.1 Nitrospira sp.
GGCGGGCGGCGGATACCCCCACCGCGACCGCTACCAGATGGCCACCCACAAACGGCCAGGTGCGGGCATAGGGGCTGTCATGCAAGCAGAATAACAACACCGCTGAGGCCCCCATGGAGGCGATCAAAAAGACTGCACCATCGCCGCCAACCGTCAGTTGAGTGACCCAGCCCACCAGCAGAATCGCCACACCAGCGGCCACTGCGGCTACCAGTTGCATCCCCATGGGTGGTGGGTGAAGCGGTCGGCTGGGGGGGGAAATCCACATGGTGGGGCAGGCTAGCCAAGCCGGTATCGATTTGGCAAGGACATCTATCAGGTAGCCCCAAATGGGCAGGCGGCGATGGCGACCGTCAGCAATCCGGGCCAGTGCTGGCCATCCCGTGTGAGTGGGGAGACGTGAACAATGTTGGGGCCAGGTCGCTGCTACCGTTTGCGCACCAGTGAGATGCCGTCGTAGATTGCCAACATGCTTAAATCGACCCGCTGATCGTCTCTTATTTTCAGGTTGAGGGCGCGCATGGCGGCCACATCATCAGCCGGAAAAATATCGGGTACTGCGTCTCCGCGCACCGCCTCATCTACCACCTGACCAAACATCAAGACGTTGTCGATGGCGATCAACCCACCGGGTCGCAACAACCTGAGGCACTGCTCGTAGTAGGTGTCGTAGGCGGCTTTGTCCGCATCGATAAAGGCAAAATCAAAGCGGCCTGCCTGGCCCTCGTCGAGCAGGGATTGCAGCGTGTCGGCAGTCGCTGCCAGCCGCAGATCAATCTTGTGATTGACCCCGGCCTCCTGCCAGTATCGGCGGGCGATGGCGGTCCAGTTTTCATCCACATCGCAGGCCACGGTGTAGCTGTCGTCTGGCAGGGCCTGTGCTACACACAGGGTACTGTAGCCGGTAAATACGCCAATCTCGATGGTGCGTTTGGCCCCGATCAGCTGCACCAGCAGCGCCATCAACTGGCCCTGCTCCGGCGGAATCTGCATGATCGCCCATTCATCCCTGGCGGTCTCGTCCCGCAGGCGGCGCAATAGATCGGTGTCCCGGAATGCGGCCTGCTGAACGTATGCGTGCAGGCCGTCGATCGATGCCAGTTTGCCTTTTTCCACGGTGGTGTGGCTCCCATCAAAAACAGCTGAAGTGCGGATCGAATTCCGATGATACCATTGGCGACTGTCTACGGGGGTGATATTGAATGCTGTTGTTACTGCCAGAGAAAAGAGACCAGAATGAGTGATATCGGGCCGCGTTATCTGCATCTTCTTGGAGTGGATACTCCAGTAACATCACGACAAGATATTAATGCATTGGTGCGCGCTCACCTGGGTCGTTATACCTTCAATAATCTGGAGGTGTTATTACACCGTGACCGCATGATGTCGCTGGAGGTTGATGACCTGTTCGACAAGATTGTCATCCGGCAGCGGGGCGGCTACTGTTTTGAACATAACAAGCTCATGTACGAGGTGTTGTTGCACCTTGGTTTTTCAGTTAAACCATTGTTGGGGAGGGTGTTGTTTGGTGAACCCGGCGATATGCCCCGCACCCACCGAGTGACCCGCGTAACCCTTGAGGGACAGGACTGTCTGGTGGATGTGGGTTTTGGCCCCTACTCACCCACGGCCATGATCCCGTTCAACGGTGAGCAGACCGAATGCCCTCATGGAGGGATCTATCGCATCGTCCAGACCGACCCGCAAAATTTCCATCTGGAGCGATTACAAAGTAGCGGATTTATGGTGCTGTACAGCTTTGATACAGTCACCTATACCGAAGCCGATTATAAGGTGGCCAACTTTTATTCCAGCAAACACCCGGACGCGACATTTGTACAGGAGCTACGGGTGTCGTTGGTAGAGCCAGAGCGGATACTCAGCCTGCGGGATTTAACCCTGTCAATCATCGGTCAGGAGTACCGCCAACGGATCGAAATAACAGGTGCGTCCGATCTTCAACGGATCATGCAAGACTATTTTGATACCGCCCTGACGGACGAAGAATGCCAGCGCCTTTACGATCGGCAGGTGGCCCACATGGCGAGCCGCTAGCTCACCGGCGGGTTAGCGGAAGGATGGCAGCTGGTCTGACCCGGAGGCTCCGGCGGGCGGGGCCGTGCC
>JALWRU010000067.1 GCA_026994095.1 Nitrospira sp.
CGTCAGCAGTCACTCCCCGGCGTTCTACATGGCTGGCAAGGGGAGCTTGATTACACTGGCAGACCGGGAAGGCAGGCGGACAGACGCAGCCACGGGTCCAGTCGGCGAAACGTCGTTTCACCGCCCGGTCTTCTAAGCTATGAAACGAGATTACTCCCAGACAACCGCCCGGCCTGAGCAACGAAAATGCGGCATCCAGCCCCTTGTCGATCATGCCCATTTCGTCGTTCACCGCCATGCGCAGGGCCTGAAAGACCCGCGTGGCCGGGTGGATACGACCGTGGCGATAGTCGGCGGGCACCACCCGGTAGATCAACGCTGCCAGAGGGGCGGTACGGGTAAACGGCTTCTTTTCCCGGTCGGTCACAATGGCGCGGGCGATGCGGCGGGCGTAGCGCTCTTCGCCGTACTCCTTGAAGATGCGGACCAGTTCGTCGATACGGGTGCTATTGACCAGGTCGGCGGCGGTGGGGCCGCTGTCGCTCATGCGCATGTCCAGTGGGCCGTCCATGCGAAAACTGAAACCGCGCCCGGCGGTGTCGAGTTGGTGGGAGGAGACTCCCAAATCCATCAACACCCCGTCCACGTCGATAAATCCCAACGACTGGGCTACTGGTACGGCCTCCAAAAAGGTGGCCTGGGCGAGGGTTGCACGGTCGCCAAAGGGGGCCAGCACAGCGGCACTTTGGGCCAGTGCATCCGGGTCCCGGTCCAGCCCCAACAGGCGACCGTCGGGGGTGCTTCCGGTGAGCATCATGTGGCTGTGGCCGCCACCGCCTACGGTCATGTCCACGTAGGTGCCTCCAGCGTGCGGGTCCATGACCCGGCGCACGGCGTCCACCAGGACGGGCCGGTGGTAGTCATCGGTGTGGGCATCATCCATGAGCAGGTGGGGTACATTCCTTGGTGCGGCGCTAAAGATCGATGTGGGTCTGGATTTCAGACATGCGGTCAGGGTCGATTTTGCGGGCCTCTTCGGCGGCAATCGTCTCCATGTCCCAAATCTCGATGATATCGATGCAGCCCAGCACAACGGCCTCGGTCTCCACCTGAATATTGGCGTGTTGGCGCATAGCAGCGGGGATCAGGACCCGTCCCTGACGGTCGAGGGAGCAGAGTTCGGTACGCGAGGATAAATCCCGCAGAAACTGGCGCTCATCCCGGTCGGCATTACGTAACTGGCGCAGTTTATTGACCCGCTCCTGCCACTGCTCCATGGGGATGACTTGCAGGCATGGATCGACCGGGCTTTGTGACAGCACCATCTGGACCCCCGGGCCCAGGAATTCGCGCATCTTGGCAGGAATCGCAAGGCGACCCTTTTCATCCACGCGTTTGCTTTCACGACCTAGGAACAAGCAACCCCCCCGAAACTCCGGTGACCTGACAGGCCATCCGACGGTCTCCTAATAAGACTCCCCATATCTACCCACTAGCTCCCACCGAGTGCAAGTATACCCGCCTGTTTGGGGGTGTCAAGGCAGTTTTTGGCTAAAATTTAAGCATGATATGTCTGGTAGTGAATTATATACATACCTGTAAATAAAGCATATTTTTAAGTGATTGTGGGCAAGTGGTAAGAAAGTGGGGAAGTTGGGCGTAAAAAAATATCGATCTGCTGAATGTTGGTCGCGCGGCGGCTGGCTTCGGAGGGCGTAGGGCATCCGTGGGGGCGAGGGTGAGTCGCGCAGGTCCGGGCGCAGGGGGCGACTTCCGGGGGGAGGGGTGTTAGCGGTAGCTTCTGCGGCGGTTACGCAGGTGCGTGGCCAGATGGCGCTGTTGCCACTGTTGGGCAGTGTGCCAGTCCGGGCAGCGCCGCTCCATGGCCACAAAGCGGGCATCGTGGGGGGCCGCCCCGGCGGCGCGCTCATCGTTGAGGGCGTGATGCACCATCTCGTGATAGACCACAAAGCGGACCACCGCTACCGGCACGTTGGGGTGATCCAGCAGCGGATTGATGCGGATGAGTTGCCGCTTGGGGTCGTAGCTGCCCAGCCGAACATGGCGAGCGCCCGGTTTGCGGCGCGGCCCCCAGGTGATGGCCGGTGGGGAGAGTTGGGGAAAGTGGTCTGCCACCGCGTCCAGCAGAGGGGCCAGGTGGTGGGTATCACCCTCGGCACGCA
>JALWRU010000068.1 GCA_026994095.1 Nitrospira sp.
CCTCCGCCCAGGCGGATTTTGGTACCGGTACCGATTTTAACATCGGCGGCGTACACTTCAATTTCATGCTCGGCCTACACCTCTAGGCAGGGCAGGCACGGCCTGCTGCGATAAGAGCAGCGGGCCAGGGACACGTGGGCAGACGGGCCACCATGCTGCACGGGGCCGAGGATGACCATTCCTAAAAAATCCGAAAGAGGCCAATAAACCGGCCTGGCCCACCCAAAAAATCAACCGACGTAGACGTTCGATTTTGGTTTGTGGGTGTTCTCGCAGGTGAGGGCAGCCCGGAGGCGTAGCAGCGCTACGTTGAGGACTGACCCGATCCGGAGAGGTTGCCCACAGGCCAAAAGCGGACGCCGGTAAAGACACAAGGGTAGGGGTTCGATTTTGGCTTGTGGGCGTTCTCGCAGGTGAGGGCAGCCCGGAGGCGTAGCAGCGCTACGTTGAGGACTGACCCGATCCGGAGAGGTTGCCCACAGGCCAAAAGCGGACGCCGATAGATAGCCATATATGGTAGAGTCTGGCGCTGGGCCAGACCTACCATGCTTCAATACCTTCGCACCCTCAAACAAGACCAGGACATTCTGGTCTCCTTCATGGCCATTCTGGTGGGGCTGGCGACCGGCTTCTCGGTGGTGCTGTTTGTGTGGATGATCGAGCACGTACAGGCGTTCATGATCGGCCACGGCGACCCGACCGAACTGGCGGAGAACATGGACTGGTGGCGCATCATGATCGTGCCGGTCATCGGTGGCTGCATCGTGGCGCTGCTGTTTCCGTTTATCCCCAAATCGATCCGTATTTACGGGGTGGCCGAGGTCATCCATACCCTGCACGAGAAGGAGCGCCACCCGCTGCATCCGCGCGCGGCCTTTTTCAAGCTGTTGGGCGCAGCAGTGACCATCGGCAGTGGTGGCGCGCTAGGCAAGGAGGGGCCGAGCGTGGAAGTCGGCGCGGTGATCGGCAACTTTCTCACCCGCATCTTTCGCATCCCTGCCCATATGCGCGAAGAGGTCAAGGTCATCATGATCGGCAGCGGCGCGGCGGCGGCCATCGGCGCGGTCTTTAACTCACCCTTTGGCGGGGTGGCCTTCGCCATGGAAGTGGTGTTGTCGCACATGCACCTGCGCATCAGCAGCCCGATCTTTTTGGCCTCTGCTACCGGCGCGATTGTCAGCACTTCGTTTTTAGGTCCGGAGGTGATTCCGGTGCCCGACTACCACTTTGTCTCCTACTGGGAGTTTGCCACCTATCTGGGGCTGGCGGTGGTGGTGGCCGGGGTTGGCACCATGTTTGCCACCACCATGCGCGGGGCCCGCAGCAGCTTTGACCAACTGCCGACACCAGAGTGGAGCAAACCGATTCTGGGTGGTGCCATCGTCGGTGCGTTTTTGGTGTTCTTCCCCCATGTATACGGCACCGGGGTGGAGGCCATTGAACACACCCTCAATGAAGACTTTCCGTGGCAGATGCTGCTGGCGCTGGTGTTTGTAAAGATTCTGGTGACCGCTGTCACGCTGGGTTCACGAGGGTTTGGCGGGCTGTTTGGCCCCGCCCTGTTTATTGGTGCGGTCACTGGCGGGGCCTACGGCACCATCATCCATCGGCTGTGGCCCGCCCTCACCGGAAGCTCGGGTGCCTATGCGGTAGTGGGCATGGGGGCGGTGCTGGGCACCATTGCCAACGCCCCCATCACTGCCACCATTATCATCTTTGACGTCACCCACGATTATCAGATGATTCTGCCGGTGGCCATCGTCACCCTGACGGCGACGTTTTTGTCGGTGAAGAGCCGCACCAAGAGTATCTATCAAATCAAGGGCTAAACACCCCGGGCAAACCAAGGGCCAAGCACCGTGCTCGGCCACGCCCCCCGGCAAACTCCCACTAATCCGACCGGGTATACAATAAAAATATCGATCTGCTAGTGTTTTGCTTGACAGAGTAGACCACCGATGGCAAGGTAACTGCGCTAAAACTAAACAAAATCACTCGTTTTGTGTCTTTGTGTGGAAGGCGTCCGGGAGGCGGTCACCTGTAATAGGTGACTCATCCGCCCGGTATTCACGGTAGTGTTTGTCACGATCGTGGCCTCAATTTTTGGGTAGCCGTCTTA
>JALWRU010000069.1 GCA_026994095.1 Nitrospira sp.
GAGTAGCGCCGTTGGCGCTATATATATGGCTAACTTTATCGCCGCAGGCGTTTACAGGTCAGCGGGGACCGCCCGGCCTGCCAGAGGCGTCTGAATACCGCCCGCAGGGCGTGAAGCAGCGCCGTTGGCGCTGTATATATAGTTAGGGGGGGCATCTATAGCCGGTCTTCGCCGTCCCGCTCCAACTCCTCCGGAGTAAACGGCGCATCGTCATCCGCCTCTGACTCCTGCTCTTCAGCACTCATAGGTGGCACGTACCGGAAGGCAATCTCCTTCCAGCAATAAACACACAACTTGCGATGAGGGTTGTTAATCCATTTGTGACCCAACAGACCACAAAGACGCGCACGTAACCGCCGCCAACTGTTTAACACAGCCGATATACCCGACGAATACAGCTTAACAAGGTCACAGGGGACCGTCGCAGAGACTAGATCTCAGCTTCCTGATAGACCGAGGTGGCCTTGCAACGCAACACCACCCGCACCCCCTGCAGTCGATCCGACAGATTGTGGGCCGTATAGGTCATCGGCAGGTGCTGAAAGTGAGGCTCCACCTGCACCGGGGCAGTCTCGGGACCCATGCGGCCATCATCCCACAACACCCGCATGTACAGATCGCCACCATGATCGCAACTGCCCGTAGCAGTCACATTTAACGTGGTCGCCTGTTGCAGGGTGTCTGCATCTACCTGATCAATCACTACCTGACACATGGATTGCGCCCCGGCCTCCTGCTTTCACACGGACGTTTATATACAGCGAACTGCGAAGCCTGTTGCATCCGCCGCCCACCTACGCCCTGCGCGGTATCAATGATGAGCCGCCCACTATACCAGAAATCCCCCCGCAAGGGACGTCAGCGAACTGCCACCAAGGTCGGTAAGCATCGACAAAATCTTGACGTGTTTTTTTAAAAGCCCCCGTATCTGGCGCCATTTTAAGCGGTTTTAATGGCGTGATAGATGGGTCTATGCCATTGAAATAAATAGGTATATGCGGGTTTTTTGTGGGTGTGGGAAGCGCATGGGCTGCTGTTTTGGTACGCCGATTGCTCAACTCATCGGTCAAGTGGCGGAATCCCATACGGGTTCCTTTTCGGTCAATAGGGGGCAGACCTTGAGTTATTTGATCTACATGCAGGTGTTTTTTGATATTGCCATGCTGCTGGCCCTGATTGGGGTGGCGCTGGCCTATCGAAAATTCAGACGTGCAATGGACTGGCGCGGTGAGCTGGTGCAGGTGGTCGATACCTTGGGAGAGTTGCTATTAGAGATCGAACGGCTCGGAGGTCAGGTGCAGGTGGACACCAAACGGGAGGAGGGCGTATCTGATACGGCACCCGCCCCGGTGACGCCGCAAGGGGAGCTGCGTATGCCTGCCCTGACCCCCACCCCGTATTTTTCGGTAGGTAAGGCGGACGAGGCGGCAGCACCGTCACCGCCGCCTCCCACCGCTGGCTGGACCGACTCGATCGGCCACCTGGCGGAGCGCGGGTTGAGTACGACTGAAATTGCCGATCGGCTGGGCCGTCCGCTGGGTGAAGTCACCCTGGCCGTCGGCCTGCAACGTGGTCGGGTAGCCCAGGCCTGACGGCCAACGGGCACTGGATCAAGGGGACCTGGGATGAACCCGAGTTATTTCAATTTGGCATCTGCCGCCAGCTACGGCGAGGCGCGCATGGATGTGTTGGCCAACAACCTGGCCAATATCAATACCCCCGGTTTCAAGGCCGACCAGATGCACTTCTCAGAGGTGCTGGCCGGTACCGCTCAGGCATCGGTGCAGGCGGGTCAACACATGGAACTGACCCAGGGAACGGTTGCCAAGACCGGCAACCCGCTCGATCTGGCCATTTCAGGCGACGGATATTTTGTTGTAGATACGCCGGAGGGTGATCGTTTCACCCGTGACGGCATGTTTACCCTGGATGCAGCTGGCATGTTAGTCACCGCGCAGGGTCGGCCGGTGTTGGGACAAGGGGGTCCCATCGCCATCGACGCCAACGCTGGCCCGGTAACGGTGACCAACACGGGAGAGGTCTGGGCCAACGGGGCCCAGATCGCCACCCTGCAAATCGTCGATTTTGACGACCCGGCCAGCCTGCGTAAGGCGGGCA
>JALWRU010000070.1 GCA_026994095.1 Nitrospira sp.
AGTTGTCAACTCGTCCATACCGAGGATGGCGATGATGTCCTGCAAGTCCTTGTAGCGCTGCAAGGTCTGCTGTACACCACGGGCCACCGAATAATGCTCTTCACCCACCACCTGCGGGTCGAGCATGCGGCTGGTGGAATCCAGCGGATCCACTGCCGGGTAAATACCCAACTCGGCCAGCGGACGAGACAACACCGTGGTGGCGTCCAGGTGGGCAAAGGT
Source organism: Nitrospira sp. (assembly GCA_026994095.1). GTDB lineage: Bacteria > Nitrospirota > JACRHL01 > JACRHL01 > JACRHL01 > JALWRU01. The sequence goes on from JALWRU010000070.1 coordinate 223, forward strand.
GGTGGCCGGGGCCGGATCGGTCAAATCGTCGGCGGGCACATAGACCGCCTGAATCGACGTAATCGAGCCATTCTTGGTGGTGGTCACACGCTCCTGAAGGTCAGCCATTTCAGTAGCCAGCGTCGGCTGATACCCCACCGCCGATGGCATACGACCCAACAGCGCCGACACCTCGGAACCGGCCTGAGAGAAACGGAAGATGTTGTCCACAAACAACAACACGTCGCGGTTCTCTTCGTCACGGAAATATTCGGCACAGGTCAGGCCGGACAAGGCGACCCGCTGGCGGGCTCCGGGCGGCTCGTTCATCTGGCCGTAAATCAGCGCAGTTTTGCTAAGCACGCCGGACTCTTTCATCTCATTCCAGAGATCGTTGCCCTCACGGGTCCGTTCACCCACGCCGCAGAATACGGAGTAACCACCGTGCTGCTTGGCGATGTTATGGATCAACTCCATGATGATCACGGTCTTGCCCACGCCGGCACCGCCGAACAGGCCGGTTTTACCGCCCTTGGCGTAAGGCTCAAGCAGGTCGATCACCTTGATACCGGTCTCCAGGATCTCCGGGCGGGTCTCCTGCTCGTCAAAGGACGGCGCTTCCCGGTGGATCGGCCATCTGGTTTCAGACTTGACCTCCCCCATCTCATCAATAGGCTCACCCACCACGTTGAGGATTCGGCCCAACACCCCTTCGCCCACCGGTACCTGAATCGGTGCCCCGGTGGAGACCACGTCCATATTGCGGACCAGCCCGTCGGTGCTGCGCATGGCCACCGCACGAACGCGGTTGTCGCCCAGATGAGCGGCTGTTTCCAGCACCATGTCGATGGCTGGACGACCAGACTTTTCGTCCGCGTCCGCCTTGATGGTCAGGGCGTCGTTAATGGCGGGCAGCTCCCCTTCCGGAAACGCTACATCCACCACCGGTCCGATCACCTGTACTACCTTGCCGTTCACCTTGATTCCTCCTCACTCGCTCCAGCAGGAGCGGTGCCTCAGCCTTGGGGCTGGTTACGCGTTGAGCGCTTCCACACCTCCGATAATATCCAATAGCTCGCTGGTCACCGACTCCTGACGGGTACGGTTATAGATCAGCGTCAACTTGTCGATCACTTCGCCTGCATTGCGGGTAGCCGCGTCCATGGCCGACATACGGGCACCATGTTCACTGGCTGCCGACTCCAGCAATGCCTGAAACAGTCGTACCTCAAGGTACTTGGGCAACAGACTTCCCAACACATCTTCTTCAGACGGCTCAAACAAAAACGGTGCCGCAGGGGCCTCAGTCTCGGCCTGCTCCACCGAAATCGGTAGCAGGGTCTGCACACTGGCGATCTGAGAGATTACCGACTTGAAGCTGGCGTAGACCAACTCCACCCGATCAAACTTCTCTTCCATGAACTGGTCAACCAGATGGTTGCCCACCTCCTGCACATCGCTGTAGTCCACCGAGGCCAACAGCCCGGTCCAACTACGGGAAACTTCCACCCCCCGACGCGTGAAATAATCGCGGGACTTACGCCCCACCGCGACCACCTCTACCGAGAGGCCTTCGCCCTCAAGTTTCTGCACCGTCTGCCAACCGAGTTTGTTCACGTTGGTATTCAAACCACCGCACAGGCCTCGATCGGGAGTGACCACCACGACCGCAGCACGCTTGGCTGCACGGGACACCAGCAGGGGGTGCGACACCTCCTCCGGGTCCAGTGCCAGACCGGCAAACATTTCGGTCATACGGCTGGCGTAAGGACGGGCAGCTTCTGCCGCTTCCTGCGCACGACGCAGTTTGGAGGCAGAGACCATTTTCATGGCCTTGGTCACCTTTTGGGTGTTTTTAACGGAGTTAATCCGCCGCCTGATATTTTGAAGACTAGCCAACGATTCGGCCCTTTTTCAACAATCGGTCGTTAGGCCTGGAAGGCTTCTTTGGCCGCCGTGATGGCTGCATCCAACGATGCCTTGATCTCGTCGGTAAGCTTCTGCTCGCTGGCGATCGAGGCCCGCACATCGGCATGGTGATCATCAATATAGGTGTGCAGGAAGTTCTCAAACGGCTTCACCTGCGTTACATCAATATCATCGACAAAACCGTTGGTACCCGCATAGATCGAGATGACCTGCATCTCCACCGCCAGCGGACGGTACTGGTCTTGTTTGAGCAGTTCTACCATGCGCGCACCACGCGCCAGCATCTGCTGGGTGGCCTTGTCCAGGTCGGAACCGAACTGGGCAAATGCCGCCATCTCACGATATTGGGCCAAATCCAGCCGCAGGGTACCAGCCACCTGCTTCATGGCTTTGATCTGCGCCGCACCACCCACACGAGACACGGACAGACCCACGTCGATGGCCGGACGGACACCGGAGTAGAACAGGTCACTGCCCAGGAAGATCTGGCCATCGGTGATGGAGATCACGTTGGTGGGAATGTAGGCCGACACGTCACCCGCCTGAGTCTCAATGATCGGCAGCGCGGTTAATGACCCGGCACCCCGCTCATCCGACATTTTGGCAGCCCGCTCCAGCAGACGCGAATGCAGATAGAACACATCGCCCGGATAGGCTTCACGACCGGGCGGACGCCGCAGCAACAACGACACCTGCCGGTAGGCAACCGCCTGCTTGGAAAGATCGTCATAAACCACCAGCGCATGCTCGCCGTTATCACGGTAGTACTCGCCCATGGCGCAACCGGTGTAGGCCGAGATGAACTGCAAGGCCGCCGGCTCGGAGGCGGTGGCAGCCACCACCGTGGTGTATTCCATGGCACCGGCATCTTCCAACGCCTTGACCACCTGCACCACAGTCGACCGTTTCTGGCCGATCGCCACGTAGATGCAACGCATCCCCTGACCGGCCTGATTGATGATGGCATCGATGGCGACAGCGGTCTTACCGGTCTGACGGTCACCAATGATCAACTCACGCTGACCACGGCCCACCGGCACCAGCGCGTCGATGGCCTTGATCCCGGTCTGCAGCGGCTCGTGCACACCTTTACGCTCAACAATTCCCGGTGCAATTAACTCGACCAGGCGATGTTCGGTGGTCTCGATGGGGCCTTTGCCGTCGATGGGCTGGCCGATGGCATCCACCACCCGGCCCAACAATGCGGGGCCAACCGGCACCTGGGTAATTCGACCGGTCCGCTTGACCTGGTCCCCCTGCTTCACCTTGTCAGCCGGGCCCAACAACACCGCGCCGACCTGACCTTCTTCCAGGTTGAGTACCATGCCGGAAACCCCGCCGGGGAACTCCAGCAACTCGCCCGCCATGGCGTTCTCCAAGCCGTGTAGACGGGCAACCCCATCACTGGCAGACAGGACGGTGCCGGTCTCGGCAACTTCTGCAACGGCGTCGAAGCCTTCGATTTGCTCTTTGATGAGCTCGGTAATTTCGGTGGCCTTAATGGACATGGAACGGATGGACTCCTACAGCAAGGCTTGGCGCAACTGGGTGAGATGATGTCGAACACTATTGTCAAACACGCGGGACCCAACCTGAACAATCAGGCCGCCCAGCAGGTCTGGATCAACTGCGTGACGAAACTTGGCGTCGGCCCCGACCAGCGCGCTGAGGCGCTCTTCGACCTGGGCACGGGACGGTTTGGGCAATTCGATGGCAGCGGTAATGGTCACTCGTTCGCGACCGCTGGCCTTGTCAGCCAACTCTCCAAAGCGGGCGGCAATCGCACCGGCCAGACCAACCCGGTGGTTGACGACCAGCAGATCTGCCAGCCGCTTGAGCGGGTCACACAGGGACAGGCGCTCGCCAATACCGGCAATCACTGCCTGCTTGTCAGCTATGGATATCCGCGGGTTTGAAAACAGGCGGCGTGGCGCGGCAAAGGCCAGCACCTTGACCAACTTGTCAAAATCACTGCGCACCTGATCGGTCAGATTGTCCGCCTGGACTGCTTCAAACAGGGCCACGGCGTAACGGTTTACAACAATGGAGTCGCTCAACTCTTGCCTAACGAGTGAAAGCGTAAATAAAAAGGGGTGCCGACGCTGCCCAACCCCCCGCTACAGCTTTAAAAGAGGGGCGAAAATAACACACAGAACCTTGGGGGGTCAACGCAAGCCAAGGCCCCAATCAAAAAAAAACCGCTGGCGTGGAACAAACCACCACCAGCCCTGCACAGGCATCTCTCCGGCCCATGCCTGCAACCGTCCTGACCGGCGTTGAAAAGTCACCCGCAAACGTCCCGGCCAAGCGGTTTTCAATCAAGTCCCCGGCACAGCCACCCGATAGGTCTAACAGACAATCTGTCGTCCATTCTTTACCTAGAGCCGGGAACACTCTTTACATGGACATCGCAACACTTATTGGTCTCGTCGGCGCACTGTCGATGATCGCTGGCTCCATCCTGCTGGGTGGCGACCTGATGACCTTCTTCAACCTGCCCAGCCTGGTGGTGGTGGTCGGTGGCACCTTCATGTGCACCCTCACCATGCAACGGCTGGCAATTGTGTTGGGGGCCTTTAAAGTCGCCCTGAATGCCTTTTTCTACCGCCTGCAAAGCCCGGAAGAACTGATCGAAACAATCGTTGATCTGGCCACCAAGGCCCGCAAGGAGGGCATGCTGGCGCTGGAGCGAGAAGAGGTTCAGTACAGCTTCCTTGACAAGGGCATCCGCATGGCTATTGACGGCAGCCCGGTGGAGTCGATCCGCACCATCATGGCCACCGAAATGGTCAGCATGAAGGCCCGCCACGAGCGTGGACAGGGGGTCTTCAAATTTATGGAGTCCACAGCCCCGTCCATGGGCCTGATCGGCACGCTCATCGGGCTGGTGCAGATGCTCAAGAACATGGAAGATCCCTCAACCATTGGACCGGCCATGGCGGTGGCACTGTTGACCACCTTTTATGGTGCGGTCTGCGCGTTTGTGATCTTTGGCCCGATTGCCACCAAGCTGGAGCACCGCACCACCGAAGAGTCCACCCTTATGACCATCGCCTTGAACGGCGTAACTGCAATGGTTTCCGGTGAAAATCCGCGTACCATCAACGATCAGTTGTTGTCCTTCCTGGCCCCGGATCTGCGGCCAGCGGACGAAGATAGTTAGCCGCCTGCCGTGAGTGATTCCGACGACCACAAATGCCCTCCCGTCGGGGTGCCACCCTACATGGCGACCCTGGCGGACCTGTTCAGCCTGCTGCTGACCTTTTTCATCCTGCTGCTGTCCTTTTCCACCATGGACATCATCAAGTTTCGGGCGTTGGCCAAATCGCTACAGGATGCACTGGGGACCACTTCATACTCCTCGGAGGGGATCTTTGATCACACCTCCAACCCCATCGATTTTGAGACCGTGGCATACAATTCCAACGTCAATATGGATCTGCAGGGCACTGCCCAACAACAGATTGTGGTCAAAGAGGTCAAGGAGAACGAGGCCCTGGCGCAGGACATCTCCAAAGTAGTCGCCGAAGCCGGGTTACAAGACACGGTCACCGTGAAGGCCAGTTCACGCGGCGTGTTGATGCAGGTACAGGGACAGGTCTTCTTTGGCAACGGTAACGCCGACCTGAAGGAGCAGTCGGCACCATTTTTAGACGAGATCGCCCGTATCATTCTGGCCTCGCCCTACCATGTGGCCATCGAAGGCCACACCGACGACAGCCCCATCCACACCCGCCAGTTCCCCTCCAACTGGGAGCTATCCACCGCCCGCGCCATCTCTACCTTAAGGTATATGGTCGACAAGGCCGGGGTGGACCCGAAGCGACTCTCGTCCGCCGGTTTTGCTGACACCCGCCCGCTGGTACCCAACGACACCGTGGAGCATCAGCGCCAAAACCGGCGGGTGGAATTTGTGATCTTCAAAGACGAGCGCGACCCGCTCTAGAATCGTCTGACCGAACCCACCATCGGTGGGATTTACATTGACAGACACCCTCTCCGCCGGATATAAATAGCGACTTTTCCGAATTGGCCGGACCCTTACACGGTTCAGGCGGGTGTTTTTTTAAGGTACGAGACGACGATGTACGCAATATTCAAAAGCGGCGGCAAGCAGCATCGGGTCGCTCCCGGTGACGTGATTGCGCTGGAGAAGCTGCCCCAGGAGACCGGCGAGGCGGTCACCTTCAACGAAGTGCTGTTAGTCAGCCAGGACGGCGAGACCCAGGTGGGCACCCCCTGCGTGGACGGCGCGTCCATCTCTGGCATTGTGATTCAGCAGTTGCGGGCCAAAAAGATACTGGTGTTCAAAAAGAAACGCCGCAAGAAGTATCGCCGCACCCAGGGCCATCGCCAGTCGGTCACGCGGGTTCGTATCGAATCCATCGCGGTCTGACCCAACACTTATTTTTGTGAACCGCGGGCCGTGGACGCCCGCAGGGAGATTCTCACATGGCACATAAAAAAGCAGGCGGCTCTTCTCGTAACGGACGTGACAGCCATTCCAAACGGTTGGGTGTCAAGCGTTACGGCGGTCAGTCGGTGAGCGCTGGCAGTATTCTGGTACGCCAGCGAGGCACCAAATTTCACCCGGGCCTGAACGTAGGCAAGGGTGGCGACGATACCCTGTTTGCCAAAATTGACGGCGTGGTGGCATTTGGCACCAACCGCTACGGCAAGAAGCAGATCAGCATCGAGCCGCTGGTCGGCTAGACCGCTTCAGGTTGCCTCCGGGCCGGTAGATTTGAGGGGTGTGGCCAGCTTGGTCACACCCCTTTTTCCGTTTGTAGCCCCCCAGGATTGGTTGGCGTAGAAAGCACCGTTCATGTTCGTCGATCAGGCAAAAATATTCACCCAGTCGGGCAATGGCGGCAACGGTTGCATCAGCTTCCGACGCGAGAAGTTCGTGCCCAAAGGTGGCCCGGATGGCGGCGACGGCGGGCGCGGCGGCGACATTATTATCGAGGCGGTAACCGGCCCCACCACCTTGCAGGAATTTCGTTACAAACCGCGCCATATTGCCAAAAACGGCGCACCCGGTGGTGGTAACCAGTGTACCGGAAAGTCGGCGGACAACCTGATTATTCAGGTGCCGGTGGGCACCGCCCTGTGGGACGACGAAACCGGTCAACAGGTGGCCGACCTGACTGAACACGGCCAGCGCTTTGTGGCAGCCGCCGGGGGCAAGGGCGGCAAGGGCAACATGAACTACGCCACCTCCCGCGTGCAGGCCCCTCGAAAGGCCCAACCCGGAGAGCCCGGATCGTCCTGCTGGTTACGGCTGGAGCTCAAACTGCTCGCCGACGTGGGGCTGGTGGGCCTTCCCAACGCCGGCAAATCGACCCTCATCTCGCGCATCTCTGCGGCCAAACCGAAGATTGCCAGCTACCCCTTCACCACCTTGATCCCCAATTTGGGCGTGGTGCCCTGGGGTGAGTTTCAATCGTTTGTGATGGCGGACATCCCCGGCCTCATTGAGGGAGCTCACACCGGCAAAGGGCTGGGCGCCCAGTTTTTGCGCCATGTGGAGCGCACCCGCTGTCTGGCCTATCTGGTCGATGTCACCGGCCTGTCAGATCCGGCACCGGACGCGGCGCTGGAGGTGCTGCTCAATGAGCTGCGCACCCACAACCCGGCCATGGCCGAGCGTCCGTCCCTGGTGGTCGCCACCAAAATTGACGCTGCCGATGAGGATTCGCTGGCCGCTGCCAAAGGGTGGGCCGAACGCCAACAGTGGCCGTTCTATACCATTTCATCGGTCACCGGCGACGGCCTCAAAAACCTGGTACACGATCTGGGGGCCACTGTGGAGGCAGCCCGTCAGGTACCTGAAAAGGTGGCCGTGGATACCCCTGCCGCCCAAGACCCGGACATTTGGGGGGAGTAATGGCCGACCGCAAGGCAGTAATGCCCGCCCCCGGACGGGTGGTCATCAAGATTGGATCGGGTGTCATCACCTCCCGCAGTCGTGGGCTGTTGCCGGACCGGTTTGCGCAGATTGTTACTCAGGTATGCACTGCCATCGACAGCGGCTGGCAGGTCATTCTGGTCTCCAGCGGTGCGGTGGCCACCGGCGCAGCGGTGCTGGAGCTGACCCAACTCCACGGCATCCCGGAGCGGCAGGCCGCAGCTGCCGCAGGCCAGAGCCGGCTGGTGTGGCAGTACGAAAAGCTGTTTCAGGAGACCGGCCACAAGGTGGCACAGGTGCTGCTCACCCAGGACGATGTGGCCAACCGCAAACGTTACCTGAACGCCCGCAATACCTTTGCCGCCCTGTTGCGGCTGGGGGTGATACCGATCGTCAACGAAAATGACTCGGTGGTGGTGGAAGAGATCCAGTTCGGCGACAACGACACCCTGTCGGGAAAAGTGGCCCAGGTCGTTGACGCAGATCTGCTGATCATGCTGACCGATGTGGACGGTCTCTATACC
>JALWRU010000071.1 GCA_026994095.1 Nitrospira sp.
TGGTAGGCGGACTATTTCGTCCAGTAATCACTAGAGATCGGTGGCAATTGTACGGTTTGGTCGGTGTGTCCTACGTCCAGGTTTCTGCGAGATCCACTGACCCCCTTGCGACCCCATCTAACAGCAGGGACAGTGCGCTCAGTCTCTCTTATGGTGCTGGTGGTGAAGTGATGATTATCAATGGTTGGGCGCTGGATCTGGAATGGGCCCAGTATGTGGGTGGCCAGTTTGGTGGCTTCAGTTTTCTGGTAAAACGGTATTTTAAATCCCACTAACCCGGTCGCGTGGCGGCGGCAAACTCGACACCAGTTGTGCTGTTATCGATGGCCTGGACGTTACTGCGTGCTATCCTTTTCGGGCGTGATAAGTTCCCCGCCAAACCGGTCGAATAACGGCACAGATGTAGGCTCCCCCTCTCCTTTCAATCAACGATGAGGCGGGTCAGATAGAGACGGTCATGATCAAGATGTGGTGTGTGCGAACAGGCCTGATGGCGCTATTACTGGCAGTGGCCACCCCGGCCCTTGCAATGGACGACGAGGGGGTGGGTAATGATGAAACCTCACCGTCGTCAACGCAGGTAATGCCCGGCGACTGGAGCGTTTCCGCTGGAGGGGTCTACTGGTACTACAACGAAGACGGGCTGGAGGATACTGCTACAGGGGCTGGCATCTCGTTACGGCTGGGGCATCAATTAACAGCAATTCATGGCTGGGAGGCGATGATTTCCACAGGAGGCTCGGGCGACGCCAACGTCACCGATCTGGGTAACGCCTTGGGATTTGTGCCCAAAAATTATGAGTTGGACCTGCTGGCGGGAGGGTTCTACCGCCCGGTGATTGTCCGTGACCGGTGGCAGTTGTATGGCTTGATCGGGGTGTCGCTTGCGAAGGTTTCTTTCAAGACAGTCATACCCATGGGGTTCAATACCAGTGGTAACGACACCGTATTGAGCCTCTCTTATGGTGGTGGTGGCGAGGTGCGAATTGCCAGGCATTGGGCGCTGGATCTGGAGTGGGCCCAGTATGTAGGGGGGCAGCTGGGCGGGTTTAGTGTTCTGGTAAAACGGTACTTCAAGCCGCGATCAGGGGGGCGCCCGGTTGAAGATGCGCCCCATGCCGGATAACGCCTCTGTCGCTGCACAATCGGTCGGCGGGGAGTACAATAGAACCCGCTGTTTTCAGCACCCCGGCGCTTCGCCCCTGTTTGTTATGTTTACCGAAGATTAGGCTCCCCCTATGTCCCAGAAACCCCCTGCGTCTGACAGCGCAATCCCGTCTGTTCCAGAAGACACCGACAATCTCACCAAGCCCGAAAAACGGGCCATTGGTACGCTGGCCTCGATCTTTTCCCTGCGCATGCTGGGGCTGTTTCTGGTGCTGCCGGTGTTTGCCCTTTATGCGCAGGATCTGGCCGGTGCCACCCCGGCGTTAATCGGCTTTGCGCTGGGGGTGTACGGCCTGACGCAAGCGGTATTGCAGATTCCCTTTGGGGCAGCCAGCGACAAGATCGGTCGCAAGCCGGTCATTACGGCGGGGCTACTGTTGTTTGCCGGAGGCAGTTTTGTCTGTGCCGCAGCCGATACCATGACCGGTATGGTCATTGGCCGCATGTTACAAGGTAGCGGTGCGGTGGCGGCTGCCATCACCGCGCTCATGGCCGATGTCACCCGCGAGCAGGTGCGCACCAAAGCCATGGCCATGCTGGGTGGCGGCATTGCGTTAAGTTTCGCCTTTGCCATGGTGGTGGCCCCGATCATGGCCCACGCCTGGGGCGTCGATACCATCTTTACGATCGTTGGGGTGATGGCGCTGGTCTCCATCGCCATGCTGTGGCTGCTTGTACCGACCCCGGCCAGCCATCGCCACCACCGGGATATGGGCCTGACCCGCTCGGACCTGAAGGCCATTCTGGCCCATCCGGACCTGCGACGGCTGGATATCTCGGCATTTGTACTGCACATGGCCATGACCGCTGTGTTTGTGGCTGTGCCCGTGCTGCTTACCCAGCACCTGCCTGCATCGGCCCTGTGGAAGGTCTATCTGCCGGTCATTTTGATCAGCTTTGTCACCATGGTACCAACCACTATTCTGGCCGAGACCCGAGGTATGATC
>JALWRU010000072.1 GCA_026994095.1 Nitrospira sp.
CCGCTCGAATGTCGTCGCTGCGGGTCAGCCGAAGCTGACGGTGCGAACGGGCAGGGGCATCCACCTGAAAGGCGGACTATACGGCCAGACGCTTGCGGCCCTTGGCACGGCGACGGGCCAGTACCTTACGCCCGCTGCGGGTTTTCATGCGCTCGCGGAACCCGTGGGTGCGTTTACGCTTGAGATTGGTTGGTTTTGGCGTGGTGATCGACATGGCGACCCCGCTCCTTCCTTGACAGTGGGACGATCAGATACCGGACCACCGACGGGCCAGCGCAATCATCGAAAACAAAAGAAGGAATTGTAGGGGCATTTCAGACGGGTTGTCAATGACTTCACGATCCCCCGCCACACTTTCACCTGCCAGACAGTTGACGCCGGGGCCTCGTGAATGGTATCAATCCTCTCCCGCAAGGGAACACCCTCCTTCAAATGCCGGAGTGGTGAAATTGGTAGACGCACCAGACTCAAAATCTGGCGGGGGCAACCCCATGCCGGTTCGACCCCGGCCTCCGGCACCATTTTTCAATCAGTGATCGTTGTTATTGCAGGGCAAATCGCACCCCTGTGGTGGCCAACCCTCCCGTTGGGAGTGCCCCCAGGGCCGGTCGATTTTGCGGCCCTTACGAGCCCACCAGCGGTACCGCTGCCGACTCCACACCGGACCGGGGTTTGCTGCCCGGTGCCACATACTCATCCGGGTTACCAAAACCGGCTTCGCGAAAACGGGTGCGCAGTTCATCGTTGGACGGGTCCAACTCCAGCGAGATAATCCAGTTGTCCCGTGCCAGCGCCTGTTGGCCCAGTTTGAGGTAGATACTGCCCAGGTGGTCGTAGACCACCGGATCTTTTTTGGTCAGCTGCTCCACGGCCTTTAACTGCACCGGCAAGGCGTCTTCGTAGCGGTCCTGCTGGTAATAGACCCAGGCCAGAGAGTCGAGGAAAAACCCGTTGTCCGGCTTGTTGGCCAACGCCCGCTGAAGCAGCTCAATGGCCTTGTCCAGATGGATTTTTTGCTCCGCGTAGGAGTAGGCCAGAAAGTTCATGGCGTGGACATGCTTGGGGTCTCGCTCCAGCACCCACACCATCTCTTCTTCCATCTGCTTGTATTCGCCCAGCTCATACAGGGCAGCACCCAGAGAGAAGTGCAGCCCCACCGAATCCGGGTTCAGTTCAACCGCCTGACGCAGGACAGTCACCGCTTCAGGGAAGCGTTTGGCCTGGACATAACCCCAGCCGACAAACTGGAACAGGGGCAGGTCGTCCGGATGGCTTTCTAACAACTTTGCAGCGGCCTCGACCGCCCGGTCCCGCTCGGCATCATCACCAGCGGCATCGGCCATATAACCCAACTGGATCCAGCTGCGTCCACGGCCCGGGTCGGCCTCCAGGATCCGTATCAGTGTAGCCCGGGCCTCCGGGTACTGGTCTGAGCGCTGATAGAGCGTTGCCAACAGGTCCATGGCCGCCAGATCCCCAGGCCGCAGCCCCAGGGACTGGGAAACCGCCAATATGGCCTCGTCGTAGCGCTCCATATCGCCCAGCATCAAGGCCTTGCGATACAACAAAAACGGGTTGCGCGGGTTGATCGTCAACAGCGCATTGTACTGCGCCAGTACCTCATCCACATCCCGCAGTTTGAGGTAGTGCTGAATCAGCCGGTCACGGGCATAGGGGCTGGACGGGTTGACCTGCTCCACAATGCGCCGGTAGACACCGATGGCACGGTCCTGATGGCCCTGCTCCTGATACCAGGCAGCCAGCTCCAACAGGGCGGCTTCAAACTGGGGATTTTTACGGATCGCCCGCTTGAGGGATTTGATCGCCTTCTTCGGTTCTGCCTGGGCCCGATACAGTTGGGCCGAATAGTAGTCCGGCAGAGCCGACTTACGGTCCCGGGCACGGGCCTTGTCGATCAGCGCAAAGGCGTCGTCAAAGCGGTCTTGCTTGGCATATACCATCACCAGCTGATAGATCGGCTGCGGGTCCACAGGGCTGCGGTCAATCAGCTTCAGGTAGAGTGCCTCCGCCTGCTCCCCCTGGCCCTGTTTTTGGTACAGGCGCGCCAGAAACTGCAACATACGCGGATTGTTGGGGTAGAGCTTGAGCGACTGCTCGGCGGTCTCAATGGCCCCTTGCGCATCGCCGTTTTTCAGATAGAGCTGGGAGACCCGGTAGAGCAGCTCCTCTGACTCAGGCGCATAGGTCAACGCCGCCAGATATTCCGACAGGGCGGCATCTACCCGCCGGCCCATCTCCAGTTGGTAGGCCCGCAAAAAATGGTAGTAGGCACCGGAAGCGACTGGTACCTGAGTACGAGTGGGCGGGGCCGGTGGAGTGGCAGAGCGCATCTGCTCATCAGTGGGCGCTTGCACCATCGGCATGGGGGCCGGAGTGGAGGCACAACCGGTCAACAATGTGACTGCGCAGACCGCAGCATAAAGCCCCCCCAGTGCTGGACGCCCACTTTTGGGTGACCGGGTGGAGGGGGTTCCGGCAGAGGCCAACGGGCGCAATAATAACCACATGTCAGAGGGTCGCCTGTGCTGTCGTTATCCGAGGGAAACTTACGTGGCCACTAATGCACACGGCCTGGTTGTCATTCATTTCGGTTAAACCGGGTCCAAAGCCAAGGGGCGTAGACCAATGCTCAACGGTTCAGGCGGGAGGACGAGTCGCTGTCGTCCTTGGGGGCATCGTCATCATCCATGCCCTTTTTAAAGCCACGAATGGCTTTGCCCATCCCTTCGCCGATCTGGGGTAGTTTACCCACACCGAAGATGATCATGATGATCACCAGGATGACCAGTAATTCCTGTATACCTAATCCGAACAATGGGCGCTCCTAAGTCTATAGACGTCTGTTCAGTATAGGGGGAGTTCGATTTGACGGCAAATACGGCCCGGCAAAGAGCTACGCTCCGGCAAAGTTTTCGGCCAGATCGTCGTGGTGCTCTTCCAGGTCCTTGAAGCGCGTATAACGACCGTGAAAGGCCAGCTTTACAGTGCCAATCGGGCCGTTACGCTGCTTGCCGATAATCAGCTCGGCGCGGCCCCGGCGACCACATTCACAGGAGCCTTCCTCCGGGCAGTCACACGGCTTGTAGAACTCTTCCCGGTAGATGAACATGACCACATCCGCATCCTGCTCAATGGCCCCGGATTCCCTCAAATCTGACAGCATGGGCCGTTTGTCGTTACGGCTTTCCACCGCACGGGAGAGCTGCGACAGGGCCAATACCGGCACGGACATCTCTTTGGCGAGCGCCTTTAATGAGCGCGAAATTTCAGAGATCTCCTGCTCGCGGGAGTCGGAATTTCTGCCCCGCATCAGCTGTAGATAGTCCACCACCACCAGCCCCAGCCCGTGCTCCGACACCAACCGCCGCACCCGCGCCCGCATATCAAACACGGTCAGCGCCGGGGTATCGTCGATAAAAATCCTGGCCTCGGTCAACCGCCCTGCGGCAGAGGTCAGCTTGGGCCAGTCCTTGGCAGCGAAGCGACCGGTACGCAGCTTGGAGGCATCCACCTCGGCCTCGGCACACAACATCCGGGTGATGAGCTGCTCTTTACCCATCTCCAGCGAGAAGATCGCCACCGGCTCCTCGCCACTCATGCTGTAGGTCTGGGCGATGTTCAGCGCCAGCGCGGTCTTGCCCATAGAGGGCCGACCGGCCAGCACAATCAGGTCGGACGGCTGAAACCCGGCGGTCATCTCGTTGAGTTTGGCAAAGCCGGTGGCCACACCGGTCACCAGTTCCTGGCGGTCGTAGAGCTGCTCCAGATTGGCAAAGCTGTCCTTGAGAATTTCTTTAACTGGCACAAAATTGGCGCTCAGCTTGCGCTCGGAGATGGCGAAAATCGACTGCTCGGCATAGTCCAGCAGATCTTCCAGCTTCTCTGTCTCCTGATAGCCCCGTTCGGCGATCTCGGTGGCGGTGTGAATCAGCCCCCGATAGATGGCCTTGGCCCGCACGATCTTGCCGTGGTGGCGAATGTTGGCCGCGGTGGGCAGTATCTCGGTAAGTTGGGCGATATAACTCGCGCCGCCGACTCCATCCAGCTGGTCGACCGCCTTCAGGGCCTGAGTCAGGGTGATGAGATCGATGGCCTCGCTGCGGCTGCTGAGTTCCAGCATGGCCCGAAAGATCACCCGGTGACCCTGCCGATAAAAATCCTCCTCACCCACCACCTCCATGGCCTTGTGGATGGCTTCGTTCTCGATGAGGATGGCCCCCAGCACACACCGCTCCGCATCCAGATTCTGGGGTGGAAGACGCTCAATGCTGCGGTCGGTGGCCACGGTCGGGGAGGCCTAACGGCCCGCGTGTTTGATCAACGCAGCCACATCGACGGGTTCCGGGCTGGCACCCTCACGGCACAGGGTCAGTTGATCGCCTGTCACCTGCAACAGAGGGACCTTTTCGGTGGCCTCTCCCGGCAGTACCACACCCACCTGCAGACCGGCCTCACGCAACTGTCGCACGGGGGCGGATACCGACTGCGCGGCGACCACCCGATAGTCCAGCGCCGCTGATTCCACCGGTCCCTGCGCCCGCAACTGGGCCTCCATCACCCGCTCCACATCCAGCGCAAAGCCGATGGCGTCCATGGGGTGGCCAAAGCGGCCTACCAGGTCGTCATAACGGCCACCACCGCCCAGTTCCACCCCCATGCTCGGGTCGAGCACCTCAAATACCACGCCGGTGTAGTAAGACAGGTCACGAATCTCGCCCAGGTCGATCAGGAGATGTTTGCCCAATCCGGCAGCGGTAAGGCCGTCGACCACGGTTTGCAAGTGGTCCAGCGCCGCCAGTGCAGACGGGTCGGTGGTAAGGCTGCGACCGGTGTCGATCACCTCCGGCTCACCAATCAGGAACGGGATGCGCTCCAGCGCGGCACAGGTGGCTTCATCCGCATCCGCCGCCTGCAACAGGCCACGAATGGCGGCAATGTCCTTGCCGTGCACCGCCTGGGTCATGGCCGCACGGGCATCCTCCGGCAGGTTCAGGGAGGTCAAGACCCCCTGTACAAAGCCGGACTGGCCCAGGGCCACCACAAAGTTGCCCAGACCGATCTCCTGCAACAGGCTGATCAGCAGCGATAACACCTCCAGATCGGCTTCAACGCCGCCCGGGCCGAGCAGTTCTACCCCCACCTGAAAGACTTCACGGGGCTGCCCGGAATGGGCCTCTACCTGCGTAAACACATTGCTGGTATAGCCGAAGCGGTGGGGTGTATGGGGGTCTTCCTGACGGGCGGCGGCCAGCCGAGCCACCTGCGCGGTGATGTCGGGCCGCAGCACCATCAAGCGACCGTCCTGCCGGTCTTCAATCTTGTAACCACGGGCGACAGTCTCCGGCACCAGCCCTTGAGACAGCACTTCCAGGTACTCGAACAGGGGCGGCGCTACCTCCCGATAGCCCCACTGGCGAAAGGTGCGTAGCGCCCGGGACTCAAGCTGACGCTTGCGGGCCGCCAGATCGGGTAAAAACGAGGCCACCCCCCGAGGGACAGCGGTACGCGGTAGGTCGTGAAGGTAGCTCATCATCCGCCCGTAGCTTAAGGAAACAACCGTGCGGCCTGCCCCTCCGCAAACGACGGTGGGACCGGCCCGGAACTACTTCAGGAGGCCATCGCCCTGATAGACCCGAACAACGACCCTACAGAAAGATCTGCTTGACGGTCAGGATGTTGGGGATGGCCCGCAGTTTATCGAGCACCGAATCCGACACCTGCTGATCGACGTTGACGATGGCGATGGCGCGGCCACCGGCCTCATCGCGGCCAAAGTTCATCAACGCAATGTTCACTTCATTCTCGCCCAGCACCGTGCCGATGGCGCCAATCACCCCCGGGCGATCGTCGTTGGCCAGAATCAGCATATACCCTTCCGGCACCACCTCCACCTGAATGTCGTTCATCTCCACGATGCGCGGCTCACCCAGCGAGTTCAGCAAGCCGATAATACGGCTCGATTTTCCGCCAGCCTCGACGGTGATGGTCATGGTGGGCGCCAGTACGTCGGCCTCGGCCTCCTTGACCTCAACCACCTCGATGCCGCGCTCTTTGGCGATGATCGGCGCGTTCACGTAGTTGACCGTGTCGGTCAGGATGGGCGACAACAGCCCCTTGAGCGAAGCGATGGTCACCGACGCCACATCCAGCTCGGCCACCTTGCCCCGGTAGCAGATGGTAACCCGCTCCAGACCGCCCTCATAAATCTGCGACAGGGCCCCGCCCAGCTTCTCGGCCAGCACCACATAAGGCGACAGCTTGGGGGCCAGCTCCGGTGCAATCGACGGGAAGTTCACGGCGTTGCGGATCACCCCGCGCACCAGGTAGTCGGCGATCTGCTCGGCCACGGCGATGGCGACATTCTCCTGCGCCTCGTGGGTGGATGCCCCCAGATGAGGCGAGCAGACAAAGTTGTCCAGGGTCAGTAGCGGATGGGCCGGGTCCACCGGCTCGGTTTCAAATACATCAAAGGCAGCGGAGGCCACATGGCCGCTCTTCAAGGCCTCGTACAGATCGGCCTCGTTGACCAGCCCACCACGGGCACAGTTGACGATACGCACCCCCTGTTTCATGGTGCCCAGGGTGTCCCGGTTGATCATGTTTTTGGTCTCGGCAGTGAGCGGCGTATGCAGGGTGATGAAGTCCACCCGCTGGAATAGCGGTGCCAGTTCTGACAGCTCAATGCCCTGCTTTTCAGCCTGCTCCGGCGACAGAAACGGGTCATACGCCAGCACATGCATGCCAAACCCCTGCGCCAGCCGGATTACGTGGCTGCCGATCTGCCCGGCACCCACCACACCCAGGGTCTTGCCGTACAGCTCGACCCCCATGTAACGGCCTTTTTCCCACTTGCCACCCTTGGTGGAAGCGGTCGCCTGCGGGATGTTGCGGGCCATGGAGCAGAGCAGCGAAAAGGCGTGCTCGGCGGTGGTGATGGTATT
This sequence comes from Nitrospira sp., assembly GCA_026994095.1. GTDB lineage: Bacteria > Nitrospirota > JACRHL01 > JACRHL01 > JACRHL01 > JALWRU01. The sequence goes on from JALWRU010000072.1 coordinate 6,963, forward strand.
GCCACCGGGGGTATTCATCACCACGATGCCACGCTTGGTGGCAGCGGGGATGTTCACATTGTCCAGCCCGCTACCGGCACGGCCAATCACCTGCAGATTGTTGGCCTTGGCAATGATCTCGTCGGTGGCCTTGGTGGCGCTGCGCACCACCAGACCGTTGTAGTCCCCGATCAGCTCCTGCAACTGCTCCGGCGTGTTGCCGGTGTTGACGTCCACCTGAATACCCTCGCGGGTGAGGATATCCTCCACCTTGGAAGACATTTTATCGCTGACCAAAACACGGGGCTGAGACATGATTTTTTACTCAAATATCAAAAACAAACGAACGAAACGAAGGCCAGATTACTTGGCCAGTAACAGCTCCTGAGCGCGCTTCACACCGGCACCCAGATTGACCTTGCCACCCAGGGTCGCAATGGCCATCTCAACCGCCGAAACAGCGATGATGGTGTCGAAGGTGTCGGCATAACCCAGTTGGGCCACCCGGAAGACCTTGCCCTTCAGATGGTCCTGACCACCTGCGGCGGTCACACCATACCTGGTGCGCAGGGTCTTGTAGATGTCCTGCCCATCCACCCCTTCCGGGGCCTTGACGGCGGTTACGGCGGTGCTGGGAGTGCCCACCGGGAACAGCTCCAGACCCGCGGCCTTCAGCCCCTCACGGGTAGCGTGGGCCAGTCGGGCATGGCGCTCAAACACCCCCTTGATGGTCTCTTCGCGCACCATCTTGAGGACTTCCTGCAGACCGACGATCAACGATACCGCCGGGGTAAACGCAGTCTGGTCAGAGGCCAGATTCTTCTTCTCCTTGGCGAAGTCGAAATAGAAACGCGGGCACTTGGCCTCGGCATTAAAACGCCAGGCCTTCTCCGACACGCCCACAAACGCCAGTCCCGGCGGCAGCATGTACCCTTTTTGCGAGCCTGATACCACCACATCCAGCCCCCAGGCATCCATGGGGATATCGACCACACCCAGGGCGGTGATGGCATCCACCACACACAGGGTCTCCCGGTCACGGGTCAACTGGGCAATGGCCTGAACATCATGGGCCACACCGGTAGAGGTCTCGCTGGCCTGTACAAACACGGCCTTGATGGACGGGTCCGCATCCAACGCAGCAGCCACCCGGCTCACGTCCACCGACTCGCCCCAGGTGACGGCGATTTCAACCGTCTCGACCCCATAGGCGTCGCAGATTTTGCCCCACCGCTCGCCAAACTTGCCCCCATTAATATAGATGGCCTTGTCGCCGGGGGAGAGGAAGTTGGTGACCGACCCTTCCATGGCACCGGTACCGGTGGCGGACAGGATCAGCACCGGCTGCTCGGTCTGGTAGAGGTACTGAAGGTCGACCTTGACCTGCTTGAACAGCTCTACAAAGTCGGGGGAGCGGTGATGAATCATGGGCGCAGCCATGGCGTTCAACACATTCGGGGGAACCGGCACCGGACCGGGGGCCAACAGGTATTTTTTAGCGCTCACGAGGCACTCCTCACTGGTGGTTCCACAGATGGGTTCCACAATAAAATCATGTACATGTCGATAGGTCACCGACACCAGGAATCCCGCCGGGACG
>JALWRU010000073.1 GCA_026994095.1 Nitrospira sp.
GCCCACCACCGGGCAGTTCGCCCCGCCCTGACCGACGCCCTTACCAGCGCGCAGCTCGAAGCCCGCTATCAGGGGTGGCGCGACCAGCAACAACAGCAGGCGCAAGGCCAGCAAATTCGCCAGCAACGACGGCGGATCGAACGCCGCATCCAGGCCATGACCGCCGATCTGGAGCGGCTAAAATGTTGGCCCCGCTGGCAGCGGGAGGGGGAACTTTTGGCCGCTCACCGCCACCTGCTGCAGCCGGGAATAACCAGGGTGGAGGTCATCGACTGGTTTGAGGAGGGCAGCCCCACCCGCACCCTGTCCCTCGACCCGGCGCTGGGCCCGGAGGCACAAATTAACACCCGTTTTCAACGAGCCAAAAAGGCCCAGCGCGGCATCCCGGTAATCGAGCAACGCCTTGCCGCCGCAACCAGAGCCCTGTCTGAACCACCAGAGATCATCGACCGCCCGCCAGCCGCCGCCCCGAACCGCCGGATTCAAGAGGCCCGGCAGGGTGTCCGCCGCTACGCCGTAACCGACCAGTGGCAGGCGTGGGTGGGACGCAATGCCGCCATCAATGACCGGCTGACGTTTCGGCTGGCGCGAGGCAACGACCACTGGTTCCATGCCCGTGAACAGGCCGGTGCCCACGTGATCTTGCGAGGCAGTGGCCATCCGCCACAACAGGTGATCCTGCAGGCGGCCCGACTGGCGGCCCATTTCAGCCGCCTCAAGCAGTCCGGCGGGGGGGAAGTGATGGTCACCCAGCGCAAATACCTGCGCCGCCCCAAGGGTGGCAAGCCGGGACAGGTACTGGTGACGCAGGAGCGCGGGCTACAGGTCCGCCTGAATCAGGTGGACATGGCCAAGCTGCTGGCCACCCGCTTGCCCTAGATAAAAAAACGGGCCGGGGAGATGCTCCCCGGCCCGTTTTCAATTTGATCGATACAGCCCGCAGGCGGTGTCTGTTCTAGTTGAACAGCATCGTCCCGTGGGTGCTGCTGGCCATGAAGAACAACATGGGAATCGACAGGGCAGTGTTGGTACGAGACGCCATCAACGCCTTGAAACCGGCCTTGGCCTTCTCTTCGTCGGTGGCTTCAACCAGGCCGAGCACCCGCTTCTGGTTCGGCCAGATGATCATCCATACGTTGATCAACATGATGGTACCCAACCAGGCACCCATGCCGATGATGGCAGCGTTGCCCTGCAACATGAAGGCCTTGCCGAACAGGTGCATCTGACCCAGCATCATGGCACCGGCCAGCCAGGTGACCAGCGCCGACCAACGGAACCACAACAGGGCACGGGGGGCAATATGCTTGGTGATGCCGGGGGCAGTGCCGTCGGCCTTGGCAGCGCCTAAACCAGGCACCTGCACAAAGTTAAAGTAGTAGAGCAGACCGATCCAGGTGATACCGGCCATAAAGTGGAACCAGCGGGCAAAAAGTGCGACTTCCATGGGGAAACTCCCGTATAAAAAAGGCGGGTCTGTGCCGACCCGAAAAAGCTAAACCAGCGATTTGACGAACAGGTACAACACAACCGTCAAAACAAAACCAAGACCGATGGTGCCCGGGATGGACTTCAAGGGGTTCATAATGTGAGTCTCCTAAAAGATGGGCGACAACAACATCGCCAGAAATGCCCCCCGTCAAGCCGCCGGACCCACTCTGCCAAAATGTCGCAGAGGGCTGATTACTAAAGACAATTTCCGATAGCTACCGGCAACTGCAGGGCAAGGTGCAGACCCATGCTAGGACCGCTATGTCGCGCTGGTCAAGCGACAAATATGCGGCTGCGCACAGGCCGTCACAACCGCTACTGGCACTGCCATGTCTGACTGCCTACATTCCTGTCAATTTAGCCACACCCCCCTTGCCCTCTTTAATAGTTGTTTACCCTGTGATAGCGGTACGCTTCGATGGTAGGATGCGGGCCGTACTGTTCCTGCCACCACGCCCACATATCCTGATGCCGAAAAGATGATGCCGACCCCCCAGCGTTCTGTCGCCCCGACCGCCCGTGTTAGTGGAGTCCTGCTCCACCCGACCAGCCTGCCCGGTTCCTACGGCATCGGCGGACTGGGCCCTGCTGCCGACCGCTTTATCGACTTTCTGGCCCAGGCCGGGCAGCGCCGCTGGCAGGTATTGCCACTGGGGCCAACCGGCTACGGCGACTCCCCCTATGCCACCTTTTCCAGCATGGCGGGAAATCCACTGCTCATCTGCCCTGAACAACTGGTGTTGGACGGTCACCTGCCAGAGGCTGCGCTGGCCACATATCGGTGCCCGGAAATCCCGGGGGTAACCGCTCCGGTAGACTACGCCACCGTGACCGTACAGCGGGCGCAGCTCATTCAACAACTGGCAGACCTGTTGCACCACCGCCCTCCCAACGGGTACGACGCCTTTGTGCAAGCCCAGGCCGGATGGCTGGATGACTACGCCCTGTTTATGGCGCTCAAAACCCACCACCAGGGCGCACCGTGGTACCAGTGGCCTGAACCGCTGAATCGCCGCGATCCAGCGGCCATCGCCAAGGCCTCCGCTGAGCTGGCACGGCCCATTGAAGCCCATAAACTGGGCCAGTTCCTGTTCTTTGAGCAGTGGCAACGACTTCACGACCGGGCCACACAGGCGGGGGTGCAGCTCATCGGCGACCTACCGATCTATGTACCCAGAGACAGCGTCGAGGTCTGGACCCGTGGGGAGCTGTTTCAACTCGATCGTGACCGCCAGCCGACCTATGTGGCCGGAGTACCACCCGACTACTTCAGCGCCACCGGACAGTTGTGGGGCAACCCCTTGTACCGCTGGTCCACCCACCAGCAGGAAGGGTACCGCTGGTGGACCGATCGCATCGAAAGCCAGCTGGCGCAGGTGGATATCCTGCGGCTCGACCATTTCCGTGGGTTCGCCGCGGGCTGGGCGGTCCCGGCAAGCAGCGTCGTGGCCACCGACGGTACCTGGCAGACCGGGCCGGGACTGGCCCTGTTTACGGCGCTGGCCGACCGCCACGGCCACGCCCTGCCCCTCATTGCCGAGGATCTGGGCCTGATTACCGACGACGTCATCGCCTTGCGCAAGGCCACCGGTCTGCCGGGTATGGCGGTGTTACAGTTTGCCTTTGACGGTACCGCCGACAACCCCCATCTGCCGGCCAACCACCAGCAGCGACAGGTCGTCTACACCGGCACCCACGACAACGACACCAGTCAAGGCTGGTTCCAGCACTGCACACCAGAGGAGCAGTTGCGGGTACTCGCTGCCACCGGTGGCCCGGCCTCTGACATCCACTGGAACATGGCCGCACTGGCACTGGAGTCGGTTGCGGACACGGTCATTATCCCGATGCAAGACCTGCTGGGCCTGGCCAGCAATGCTCGCATGAATTGTCCGGGAGAGGCTCAGGGAAACTGGTGCTGGCGGGCCAACGCGGAAGACTTTTCTGAACCCCTTGCAAGCCGCCTGAAGGCGCTATGTAACAAGGCTCATCGGACAATAGACGGTCCGGAAAGCGCGCTGCGAGAGACAGGAAAAGTTGACTCCCGCTTTTAGAAAATGGTACTGCTATGGCCTTCTTCTGGTCGCAAATGTCATTGACATTGGCTGATGATTGGGTCTCTGCGGTGATGACGTGTGATGTCACCCGGAGCAAGTGTGTGATGTGATCAGGGTGCGCCATTGGGTGAGCGTTTATCGTTCACCGTCGAAAGGTGCAAGCCGGTTGTTCAAGTGGTATGCTTTGATCAGTCGTTAACAAGTTGAGCGTTTGTCACGCCGTTCCCATGATGATCGTGGGGCGGTCGTGTGACGGAGTGGGGTGGTTGAGAGGCCAAATGCGTCCAGGTGGGCGTTCGCCAAGCCCCATTCAGGTCGAGAAGGAGAGGCGCCTGTCATGAAGGATATGCGGGGATTTGAGACGCTGGAGGGGCAGGGCGATAAAGCGCCTGTGTGCCGCCGCGACTTTTTCACCATGGTTGGTTGGGGTGGCTTTTTAGCGGCAATGGCCGGTGTAGGCGTAGGCTCCTTCAAGTTCTACGTGCCCACAGTGCTGTACGAGCCGCCTACCACGTTTAAAATTGGTCCACCTGCCGACTACGGCATCGGTGTGGATGTGCGCTGGAAGACCATTGGCCAGTTCTGGCTGGTTAAAGAAGAAAAGGGCATGTACGCCCTGGTTTCGATCTGTCGCCATCTGGGGTGTACCCCCAACTGGTTCCCGGATCAAGAGCGCTTCCGTTGTCCTTGCCACGGCAGCATCTATGACACCGCAGGTAACGTGCGAGGCGGCCCTGCTCCACGCACCCTGTGGCGTGCCGCCATTTCACTGGACCCGATTGACGGACAGATTATCGTCAACACCTCGGTCCGGCAGGATCCGGACCCCAAGTCCATTGAGGGTATTGCCGTATATGTGGACCCGGAGCCTCGCAAAGTGGCCCCTTACTACATCAACCTCTGATCCCAACTGGCCACCCCTGTTGCCTGATGTTGCACGAGGGATTGCCTCGTCAGTGGAGATAGTTTTGTGATCGATCGACTTGTTACTTTTATCCGGGACACCCAGTTGTGGCAGTCCATATTCCGCCACGGGTACCCGGAAACCGACCGCAACCAATCGCTGATTATGTTCAGCAGTGTGCTGCTGCACCTTCACCCGGTGAAGATCAAGCGCAGCGCCCTTCGATTCCGGTACACCATGTGCCTTGGGGGCTTGTCGGCCTTCATGTTCCTGTTGCTGACGTTTACCGGCATCTTCCTGATGTTCTATTACGTCCCGGATACCCGGCAGGCCTATAACAACATCAAGGATCTTACGTCCAACGTGTTTATGGGCGAGTTGATGCGCGATCTGCACAAATGGTCAGCGGAAGCCATGGTATTTCTGGTGTGGGCACATATGTTCCGGGTCTTCATGACCGGCTCATACAAAACCCCGCGTGAGTTCAACTGGGGCATAGGCGTGATCCTGTTGACCGTCACCCTGCTACTGTCCTGGACCGGCTATCTGCTGCCCTGGGACCAGTTGGCCCTGTGGGCCATCACCGTGGGTACCAAGATGGCTGAGGCGACACCGTTTGTCGGTAACGCCGGCCCTTGGGGACCGCAGTTGGGTTTCACCATCAGCAACGATATTCGGTTCCTGTTAATTGGCGGAACAGTGGTGGGACAAAACGCCCTGCTGCGTTTCTATGTGCTGCACTGTGTTGCACTGCCAGTGATCATCACCCTGGGTATGGTCGTTCACTTTTGGCGCATCCGTAAGGACGGCTTCTCAGGCCCCCTGTAAACAGCCGGATCGACCTGCAGTTATTCTGATTTAGGGAGGGAGTTTCACGTGGCGGAACGTAGCACCACGGAAAATATATATCCGCGGAATCAAAAAAAGTCTTATGCCCTCATGGAGTTGGTCAAGGGTCAAGGCTTCCAGACCCGCAAGCAGCCTGAGGACACGGTCTTTGTGTGGCCGCATCTGCTCTATATTGAGCTGATTGCCGCACTGGTTTCGCTGGCCATCCTGTTGTGGGTGTGTACTTTTAAACACGCCCCGCTGGAAGACATGGCCAGTTCCGATACCACCCCCAACCCCATGAAGGCCCCCTGGTACTTCCTTGGGTTGCAGGAGCTATTGGTGTTCTTTGATCCGTGGCTGGCAGGCATGGTGTTGCCGGTGTTCATTATCGTGGGCATGCTGGCTATCCCCTACCTGGACATCAACCCCAAAGGGGTCGGTTACTGGGCCTGGAAAGAACGCCCGTTTGCCATCTGGACCTTTATGTTCGGCTTCCTGCAGTGGTGGGTCTTCATCATCATCGGGGTCTATTTTCGAGGCCTTGATTGGCAGTGGTACATGCCGTGGGATGACTGGACCCAGCACAAGCCGTCCAGCGGAGCCACCCTCAACGATATGAACGTCATCCTGCATGGGTGGGGGGTCGGAGAAACAGCAGCCAACCTGGCTACCTATGCCATGACCATCGGCTATTTTGCCCTGTTCCTGATCCTGCCAGTCCTCCTGTGGCGAAAATTCTCCCAGCAGTTGGGCGTCGTTCGTTACCTACTTGTCTGGTCCCTGTTTGCACTGTTAATGCTCAGCCCCATCAAGGTTTTCTTGCGGCTGGCCTTTAACATCAAATACTTCATGGTGACCCCCTGGTTCAAACTGTAGGCGTTTGCCCGGTTAGTTCAGTTTCAACGGAATAGAGAGAACGCCACACCCATGGATATCAAGAACGTACTGTTCGCTTTCGCGGGCCTCAGCATGGCCGTGCTATTCGGGTATCATTCGTACCATAGCGCCAACCCTGAATGGCATGACTACCAGCGCACCTACTACGAGATGCTGGCAGACAAGATGAACGACCCGGCTCTGGCCAACGCGCCGCTGAAGATCGACCAGGTCTGGTTGCCAACGGTCAATAACCGGTCTGACCGGTGCATGACCTGCCATAAGGGCATTGGCAACCCGCTGTTCGCTGACGCGCCGCAGCCGTTTACCACCCATCCGCACATGTTCGACGAGAACAACAAACCGAATGGCTATGTGCTCAAGCACCCGTTTGCCAAATACGGTTGCACGGTCTGCCACGAAGGCGACCCGTCCGCCCTGTCGGTCGAGGCCACCCACGGCAATGTGCACTATCTGGATCGGGAGTTGCTCACCGGCGTATTCACCGAGTCGTCTTGCAGCAAGTGCCACACCACCCTGTACAACCGGCGGGCCGATCTGCCGGAAGCACCGATATTGATGGCGGGTAAAAAACTCTTCAAAAAGAAGGGGTGTGGCGCCTGTCACACCGCCCGTCAGATGCGCACCAAAGGTACCGCCGGGCCGGAGTTATCGGGCTTTGGCAGCAAGACCGAGTTGTCGTTCTACCTGGTCCACGACTTCCACCACGTAGAGGGTGAGCACACCAAATTGCAGTGGGAGTGGGAGCACTTCAAGGACCCCCAGAAAATCACCCCGGGTGATCCCCATGCCACCCCACCACAACCACCGACCATCATGCCGAACTTCGGCCTGTCGGATGACGAGACGGATGCACTCACCACCTTCGTATTGTCGTTCAAGGATAACGCCAAGGAGGCCATTCCTATGAATTACCTCAGTGCTTATCCGCCGATCGTCAAAAAGAAGAAGCGCAAATAGTCTCTACCATGCCCGTGCACCCCACGGGCATGGTAGACACACATGCCAACAGGCCCTGCTTCCCTTAATCGGAAGCAGGGCCTTTGTGTTTGAGCCGCCTGCCGCTCGCCCAAACTTGGGTCAGTTGCGGTACACTAACATCACGATTTCAAACCACCGAAGCCCCTGACAATCAGGCGGTCTGTCGGCTTTTCTCAATACAAGGTAGTTATGCGTCTGATCGGTGTTGACCTGGGAACCACCAACCTCGTTGCTGCGTGGGTCGACGCTAGCGGGTCCCCACGGGTACTGTACGATGAGGCTGGTAGCGCACTGGTCCCCGCCACGGTCTATTTTGAATCAGAGAATGTGGTGCAGGTGGGGCGGGACCCGCTTAAGGGCATGCCGCTCAATCTGGACAATCTGGGGGTACAGACCAAGCGGTGGCTAGGACGCCCCCGCAGTTATACCTTTCAGGGACGTGAGTACTCCGCCGTCGAACTGGCCTCGCTGATGCTGCGCAAGCTTATCACCAAAGCAGAAGAACGGCTGGGCGAGACGGTCGATGCAGTCACCCTGGGGGTCCCCGCCCACTTTGACGTGGCCCAGCGGGCCGCGGTGCAGCAAGTCGCCCAGTTGACCGGGATCAGCCTGCACGGGGTGGTCAGTGAACCGGTGGCGGCCGGGTTGGCCTTTCGCCACGATCAGTTGGCCCACCCGGAAAGCCATTTAGGAGATGGCTCCCCCACACTGGTGTTTGATATGGGTGGCGGCACCCTGGATATTTCGGTGGTCTCTTGCACCCCGGATGTGATCGACGTGCCGGTAGTGGTGGGCGACGCCAAGTTGGGAGGGATGGACTTTGACCGGGCCATCTACTATCAGTTGTGCCATCATGTGCTCGACCGCACCGGGATCGACCCGGCAGGCTTGCCGGTATTGCGCTGGGGCCTGTTGGCGCAGGCCCGACGAGGCAAAGAGAGCCTCTCCTACCACGACGAGGTCCGTATCGAGATCCCCTCAGACTGGCTGCGTGGCAACGAATGCCCACCCTTGGTCTTGAGCCAGCAGACCGCACAAGAGCTGTGGTCAGAACTACTCGACCGGACCGAACGCAAGTTACTCGATGCCCTGGCAGAGTGTCGCGAGCAAGGTGTGCAGCCGGAACGACTGGTATTCTCTGGCGGCGGCACACTGGTACCGGCGGTACGGGAGCGGGTATCCCAGCATTTGGGCGGTATTCCGGTAGCCACCGATCAGTTGATGGGGCCGGATGAGGCCGTGGCAGTCGGGGCCGCCCTGTTCGGCCAATATTACTCCCCCATGAGCGCCCCCAGCACCCTCAAGCGCCCGCTGATGCATGAGCAGTTGCCCTACGACCTGGGCGTGGCCGACGATG